>CAYRIG010000170.1:0-3979 GCA_964424315.1 uncultured Dehalococcoidia bacterium
AATCTGGGATAATATTACCTAAAGGACAACCACTATGACAAAAAGGAACTGAACAATCCATACATCTAGCACCTTGCTCAGATGCTTGTTTATCGCTCCACTGATTCTGAAATTCCTTGAAACCTTTTATACGTCCAGATATAGATTTCTTACGTGGCAATTTTCTATTAAAATCTATGAATCCTGTTGTTTTACCCAATTTTCAATATCTCAATTAATTTCGATTTTTTTCTTTTCTAGTAATATTTTTTTGTACTGTTTTGGAATAACCTTAACAAACTTATTTACTTCCTGATCCCAACTATCAAGGATGCGACTTGCTTTCCTACTTTGGGTATACAAATTATATTTCTTAACTAAATCAAATAATTCATTTATATCTTCAGATGATTGTACTGTGTCAATATCAACCATTTCTTTATTATATCGATTTTGGAAATCAGAGTTTTGGTCGAAAATATAAGCTACTCCACCACTCATGCCAGCTGCAAAGTTTCTTCCAGTTTCTCCTAGCACCACAACGGTTCCCTTAGTCATATATTCACAACCGTGATCGCCTACTCCCTCAACAACCGCCGTAGCTCCACTATTTCTAACAGCAAATCTTTCTCCAGCAATGCCATAAATATAAACTTCTCCTGCAGTGGCTCCATAAAGGGCAACATTGCCCACAATTATGTTTCGTTCTGGGTCGAAAGTAATAGGAGTTTTAGGTAGCAAAATAACTTTACCGCCAGACAAACCTTTAGCAAAATAATCATTTGCATCTCCATTTAAAACCATCGTAACACCACGGGATAAAAACGCCGCAAAACTTTGACCAGCTGAACCATTGAATTTGATTGATATCGTGTCCTCTTTCATCCCCGAATCACCATATTGTCTAGCTATTTGATTACTTAACATAGCTCCAACCGACCTATTATAGTTTTTGATAGGTTGTTCCAAAGATATTTTTTCCTCGTTGGCACGTGAATGTTTAGTCAAAGAAATAATTTGGTGGTCTATCACATTCTCAAGATGATGGTCTTGAACTTCAATATTGTGTTTAGCAACACTTTCAGATACATCAGGAACATGTAGCAATGCAGAGAGATCTACGCCTTTGGCTTTCCAATGTCCAACGGCTTCATTAACGTTCAATTTATCAGTTCTACCAATCATTTCTTTAACTGTTTTAAATCCAAGTCGTGACATTATTTCTCTTAATTGTTCGGCTATCAAAAAGAAGTAATTTATTACATCTTCTGGCTTTCCAGCAAATTTTTTCCTTAACTCTGGGTCTTGTGTAGCAACACCAACCGAACACGTATTTAAATGACATTTCCTTAGCATGATACATCCCATTACCACTAATGGTGCAGTAGCTAATCCAAACTCTTCAGCTCCCAACAAACATGCTATCGCTACATCTCTCCCTGTTTTAAGTTGTCCGTCAGTTTGCACCACAATTCTTCCACGCAAATCATTAAGAACTAAAACTTGTTGGGTTTCAGCCAAACCCAACTCCCAAGGAACACCAGCATTCTTTATTGAAGATTCAGGAGAAGCTCCAGTTCCACCAGAATCTCCACTTATTAAAACAACATCTGCCCTAGCCTTAGAAACACCTGCTGCTATAGTACCAACTCCCATTTCCGAAACTAATTTCACATGAATCCTAGCCTGTGGATTAGAATTTTTTAAATCATATATGAGTTGCGCTAGATCCTCTATTGAATAAATATCGTGATGTGGAGGTGGAGATATCAATTCTACCCCAGGGGTAGAATTTCTTACCATAGCTATATATTCGTCTACTTTGTGCCCAGGTAATTGACCACCTTCTCCTGGTTTTGAACCCTGAGCAATCTTGATTTGCAAATCACTGGCTTTTGACAAATAGTCGATAGACACTCCAAACCTTCCCGATGCCACCTGTTTAATTGCACTGTTCCTAGAATTACCATTTTTGTCAGGATTATATCTAGCAGAATCTTCACCCCCCTCTCCAGTATTACTCCTAGCTCCTATCCTGTTCATAGCAATAGCTAAAGTTTCATGGGCTTCTTTACTAATTGAACCCAGAGAGATGGCTCCAGTCGCAAATCTTTTAACAATACTTTCCGCTGATTCAATTTCTTCAATTGGTATAGGATTAGAGTTTGTTTTGAATTCTAATAAACCCCGGATAGTACACATACGTTTGCTATAAGAATCTGCTATTGTTGTAAAATCTTTAAACAATTCACTATCGTTATCTCTAGCAGCTTTCTGCAATTTTGCGATGGTTTCTGGATTCCACATATGATATTCACCATTTATTCTCCACTGATACTGTCCCCCTTCAGATATATCCATTTTTGTAAAACCATTTCGATTAATATATGCTGATTTATGCCAGTAAGAATATTCTGTTTCGACTTCTTTAATACCAATACCATTTATTCTAGAGGGAGTCGCTGTAAAATATTGTTCTATGAATTTCTTTGACAGTCCAACCGCCTCAAAGACCTGCGCACCCATATATCCCTGCAAGGTTGATATCCCCATTTTAGACATAACCTTCACTACGCCTTTGTGCACAGATTTAATATAGTTATATTCACCTTCCTCATAACTAGCAAGTTCTGAATCCTGGTTTTGAGCTATATCACTTATTGTGTCAAATATTAACCACGGATTTATCGCACTAACTCCATAACCTAGTAACAGAGAAAATTGAGATACATCTCGTGGCTCACCGGTCTCAATAATCAGTCCTATTCTGGTTCTTAATCCTTTGTTAATCAAATGATGATGAACTGAAGAAACAGCCAACAGACTGGGTATAGCTGCATTATTTTTGTCTACACCTTTGTCTGAAAGAATTATTATATTAGTTCCTCCAATTACAGCTTGTTCTGACTCATACAAAACTCTGTCCAAAGAATTTGCAAGCGAGCCCTCGGTATAAGGGTCAAATAATATATCTATGGTTTTATTAGCAAATCCTTTACTATTTAATCCGCGTATTGAATCAATCTGTTTGTTGGTCAATATCGGTTCATATATTTTGATTTGCTTACAGTGCTCAGCAGTCTCTTCCATTAAATTAAGCTGTGGGCCAATCATTGTTTCAGTTGAAGTAACCAATTCTTCTCTTATAGCATCGAGCGGAGGATTGGTAACTTGAGCAAATAATTGTTTGAAATAATTAAAAAGCCGAGGATTTTGATCAGACAGAACCGCCAATGAAGCATCATTTCCCATTGAACCTATAGCTTCTGACCCATTAATTATCATCGGCTCAATTATTAATTTTAATTCTTCTTTGGTAAAGCCAAAGGCTGCTTGTTTTTGATAGATATTTTTTACATCTTTATCTTCATTCAAGTATTGATGATTTTTTGATATTTTTTTAATGTCTATGACATTTTCATCTATCCACGCCCCATAGTTGTTCCTATTTATTAATTGTTCTTTAATTTCATGATCATTAACAATACGACCAATTTCCGTATCAAGCATAAATAATTTACCTGGTTGTATACGCCACTTGTACAAAACATCTTTTTCAGGTATATCAAGTACTCCCGATTCAGAACCCATAACCAGTAAATTATCTTTTGTAACTAAGTATCTACAAGGACGTAATCCATTCCTATCTAAAATCGCACACACTTTTTTTCCATCAGTACCGACAATCAAAGCAGGTCCATCCCACGGCTCCATCAAGGTTGAATGATATTCATAAAAATCTTTTTTATTCTTCTCCATTTCTACTTTTTCGGACCATGCCTCAGGCATCATCATCAACATTGCATGAGGCAAACTCCTACCTGATTGCACAAGCAATTCAAGTACATTGTCGAAACTAGCAGTATCACTTTGGTGGGCTGGTATTATTGGTTTTAAATGTTTTAGCTCATCACCAAAATATTGAGAGTCGAGAGCTGATTCTCGAGCATTCATCCAATTAATATTACCCTTTAAAGTATTTATTTCTCCATTATGAGCA
>CAYRIG010000171.1:0-3962 GCA_964424315.1 uncultured Dehalococcoidia bacterium
CGAAATTCAATGTATGAGCAATGTAACTAGATTGCGCCTTATTGGCAGTATACAGTCCGAATATATTATACTCATCGCTAGACAACTTTTCCCTTATAATATTTTTTGTTGAATAATCTACGGTTGGGAGGTTTTTAGGTTGTAACCTACAAAGCCAGATTTTTTGGATTTTCAAAAATCCTAAAGACTTTAGTTGCTCACCTAATCCAGTTGATTTACTTAGTACGGATATGCTGTTTGCTCCACGGCGGGATACCATGTTCATTACATTATAAATGGTTGTTTTAAAGTCCACCCCTGATTCAGATGGAGCGATCATGTCATATATTTGCCAATTGTTTAAATCATCGATTTTTTTTATCTTTGCAAACGACTCTATTTCATTTGAACTATTTTTTGTCTCTATAAAGTTTTTTGTGAATCTGCTGAAAATCGAAATGAACAAAATTACGTTATTTGGAACTAATAAATCTATTTGCCAAATCGTATCAATATTAAAAACATGTCTATGTTTGAAATTAAACCGATTAATAATATCAATTAAGTAATCAAAAATGTTTTTATATATATTCACTTAAAGTTTAAGAAACAATATTCTGGTTTACTAAATCGACAAAATATTGGTGAAGCCTATTATCTTCAGTTAATTCTGGATGAAAAGCGGTTGCCAACATGTTTTTATCTCTAACACAAACGGGTATACCATTATCTAACTTAGCCATAATTTCCACATTTTTGCCAACTTTGGTAACTACAGGAGCCCTAATAAAAACAGCACGGATTTTTGAGTCTCCAATATGTTTAACTGGAATAAAGGATTCAAAACTATCTACCTGTGCGCCGAACGCATTACGGCTTACTTCAATATCCATTAAATGCAAAGGGTCTGGTCTTTCATCAATCAAAGAACCCGCTAATACAATCATGCCTGCACAAGTTCCCCAAGTCGGCATCCCCGACTGAATTTTAGATATAAGAGGATTCCTCAACCCATATAAATCAATCAACTGAATTATAGTGGTACTCTCTCCACCAGGAATGATCAACCCATCTAAATCATCTAATTCATCAGGCAATCTAACTTCTACAACTTCTACCCCAATTTGATCCAATACTAAAGTATGTTCTTGAACATCACCTTGAATTGCTAGAATACCAATTTTTGGCAATTACCATCCCCTAGTTGAAAGTTGCTGGTCTTCAGGCATGGTTGCGATATCTAAACCTGCCATAGCATCTCCTAGCCCAGTAGAAACATTGGCAATAATATCAGGATCATTATAATGAGCTGTTGCTTTAACTATAGCCTCAGCCATTTTAGAAGGCTCGGAAGACTTAAAGATGCCAGAACCAACGAAAACTCCTTCAACTCCTAACTGCATCATTAACGCAGCATCAGAAGGAGTTGCGATTCCCCCGGCAGCAAAGTTAACTACTGGTAATTTACCCGTGTCTCTGACTTTTTTCACCAATTCATAAGGCGCACCTAATTCTTTGGATTTGGACATCAGCATATCGTCAGTCATAGATTGTATCTGGCGCATCTCTGCTATAACAGTTCGAGCATGCCTCACTGCTTCTACAACATTTCCTGTGCCTGCTTCTCCTTTAGTCCGAATCATTGCCGCACCTTCACCAATTCTCCTCAAGGCCTCTCCAAGATCTCTACATCCACATACGAAAGGAACATTAAATGCGTTTTTATCTACATGGTGTTTTTCATCAGCAGGAGTTAAAACTTCAGACTCATCAATATAATCAACTTCCAACGCTTCCAAGACTTGTGCTTCAACAAAATGTCCAATTCTACACTTTGCCATAACTGGTATCGTCACAGCTTTTTTTATTTCGATGATTTTAGTAGGATCAGACATCCTGGAGACGCCTCCCATTTTCCTTATATCAGAAGGTACTCTTTCCAAGGCCATAACAGCTACAGCTCCAGAATCTTCTGCGATTTTAGCCTGGTCAGCTGTAACAACATCCATAATAACCCCACCTTTCAGCATCTGCGCCAAACCTGATTTTACTGTCCATGTGGCAGTCTTATTTTTGTCACCTGAAGAAACTTTCGTTTGTGTAGCCATTTATATAACTCCATCAACATATTTTGAACTTAATTATAACTTGGTGAATATTGGTTATCAAATAATGCGACTTCAAACTAACTTAGCGTCCTGATATATATTCAGCTAAATCAGCAGTCCTACAACTATACCCCCATTCATTATCGTACCATCCGACCACTTTAACCATGTTATCTTCAAGAATAATTGTAGAAAGTCCATCGATTATTACACTGTTGGAATTTCTAACAAAATCACTACTTACCAGAGGTTCGTCGGTATATTGAATAACGCCACTCAAATCCCCATTTGCGGCTTTAGAGTATGCATCATTAATTTCCTCAACTGTAACTTTTTTATTTACATTAGCCACCAAATCAGTGACTGAACCCGTAGGAGTAGGTACTCTAAAAGCCATACCATGAATTTTGCCATTTAAATGCGGTAGTACTAAGCCTACTGCTTTCGCCGCCCCTGTGGTAGTCGGGATAATATTTACCGCTGCAGCTCTAGCTCTGCGTAAATCAGAATGCACTTGGTCAAGTATTTTTTGATCATTCGTGTATGAATGTATTGTAGTCATCAGCGCATTTTGCACTCCAAAATTATCATCTAACACTTTCACCATATTAGCCACACAATTAGTCGTACAAGAGGCGTTAGAAATGACATTATGCTTGGATGAATCGTATACATCTTCATTGACCCCCATCACGATTGTGGCATCTTCCCCTTTGGCTGGAGCAGATATAATAACTTTGTTTGCCCCTCCTTCCAAATGACCTGCTGCTTTGTCAGCATCAGTAAAAAAACCTGTAGACTCCACAACCACTTCAACACCGAATTTTCCCCATTTAATATTTGATGGTTCCCGTTCTTGTATTACACTGATTGCCTTTCCGTCAATACAAATCTCCTTCTCAGACACATCTACTTTTCCAGGGTATATTCCATAATTGCTATCATATCTGAACATGTGTGCATTCGTACTTGTGTCACCCAAATCATTTATTGCGACAACTTCAAGAGAATTTGGGTATCTTTCAATCATTGCTCTTAATACCTGCCTACCAATTCTCCCAAATCCGTTAATCCCTATTTTTGTAGTCATGAAACCTCCGTGTATTTACTTCCGATTTGATATAGCATCCTGATATATTATGTTACACCCAATAACCATCAAAACTAGCAAGTATTCAAATACAAGTGTTGCTGGTTGCCTTATATCAGAATACATCTATCAAGTATAGCCTATCGGGTGAACGGCGCGTGTTTGTAATTTAGTTGTCGAAAAAGCCGATGTTATCAAAAGCCTGACGAAGTTTTGCGGCTTCCTCAGAGCTCAATGTTCGATTCGGGCTCCGTGGCGCACCACATTCCAGATCCATCCAACCCAATACCTGTTTTATGCCTCCAATAAGATCCGGCGAAATTAAAAGTGCTCGTATGACATTATTTACTCTAGCTTGAATTTCAGCCGCTTTATCAATATTGTTTCCCTGGTAAGCTTCCCACAGTTGTACATAAAGCTCCGGCATAAGATTGTAGCTCGCCCCTATGCCTCCAATCGCCCCTGCAATAAGGCTGGATAATAAAAGCGAGTCTTCCCCTTCAAAAATCACAGATTCTTTCCATTTACTAGCCAAGTGACCTAGAGTATAAATATCCCCACTTGAATCTTTCATACCTATGACATTATCGACTTGTATGAGTTCGTCGTAGAGTGATTCGGTCATTGCAATACCAGTTCGCTGCGGAATGTTGTAGATCAACAAAGGGACTTCAGAAACTTGCGCTATAGATTTGTAATAATTTATTTGAGATATTTCGTCGGGTTTATAAAAATAAGATGGAGGCAAGGCAGAAATGGCATCAACTCCGATTCCACTGGCATGC
>CAYRIG010000172.1:0-3945 GCA_964424315.1 uncultured Dehalococcoidia bacterium
ATTTGTAAAAAGTATATTTGATTCCGATGCTTATAAAATTTCAATTGCCAGAACTTCTGATAATAATGATTTATTGGATAATCCCAAAAGTATTACATATTTGCCATCAGATAGATTAGAAAAAGGATTGTTTTCTGATTTATCAGTTTTGGAACATTTTGCTTTGTCAAAACCAAACAGTAATTCATTAATTGACTGGGGCAAAGTTGAAAAAGAAGCCCACAGTCTCATGATGGAGTTTGATATAAAAGGTCAGATTGATACGAAGGTTTCTCATCTTTCTGGAGGAAACCAACAACGGTTGATGTTATCTCTTATAGATGAATCTACTCAAATATTATCTATGGAACAACCAACTAGAGGTCTAGATGTTTTGTCAGCTCAATTTGTTTGGGACAAACTTATAGAATCGAAAAATGATAGAGTGCTGACAGTTTTTTCATCCCACGACATAGATGAAATCTGTATGTATTCAGACTATATAATTTGTTTCCATGGGGATGATGTTTCCGGTTGTGGGACCAACGCAGAATTATCGAGATTAGATATTATGAATTTAATTTCAGGTAGATCTGAAGATGAAGCCTGAAATAAAACCAATTCTAAATAACTTAATATCCTTGATAATTGTATTTTTGATTCTAATTGGATCATCTCCATTTGAAGTTTATTTGGCATTTATAGATGGTGCATTTGGCAATACTGATAGATTTGCTAGAACGCTGTTAACTACAGCGATATTGTCTATTTCGGCTTTTGCCTTAGTGGTGACATTTACTGGAGGATTATGGAATATTGGAATTGAAGGTCAACTTGTGGCCGGATCTATAGGAGCAACTGTTATAGCAAGATCTTTTATAGGAGAAACTGTAGCCGCTCCGGTATTTGAAATTTTATTCGGCAGTCTTTGTGGGAGTTTAATAGCTGTATTTTGTGGGATATTAAAAGTAAGAACCAACGTGCACGAAATTTTTGGTGGACTAGGACTCGATTTTGTAGCAGCGGGAGCGATAGTTTATTTGGTTATAGGTCCTTGGAAGAGAGAAGGTATTGCATCGACAAGTGGAACTGATATATTCCCTGAAACTGCTTGGATACAAGGATTTGGGGAATATGGTCTACCTGTTTGGCCTATTATGTTTGCTTTAATCGTAGGGGGTTCGCTTTTATTTTGCTTTAAACGCACCAGTTTTGGATTGCGTTTAAAAGCAGTAGGCTCTAATCCTGAATCATCTCAAAGATTTGGAATAGAACCTGGCCGTTACCTTCTATATGCTTTTGCATTAGCGGGTGCAATTGGAGGTATAGCTGGAGTTGTACAAGCGACTGTGGTTTACCATAAATTAGTACCATTTATTTCTGGTGGTTATGGGTTTTTAGGTATATTAATAGCATTGATTTCATCACGTAATATCGTTCTAGTTGTTGTAGTTAGTATTGTATTTGCTTGTCTTTTGATTGGCGGTACACAATTGCAACTTAAGCTTGGGATGCACTCTAGTTTGTCGGGCATTATACAAGGGTTATTGGTTTTAACCTGGATATTAATTAAAGCAAGCAAATTAGACAGTAAGCTAACAAGGAAAATATTGACACGGAGTTAATTTGGGCAATATTGAAGCGACATTAATAACCATAATTTCATTGAGTACACCTATGGTTTTCGCTGTTTTAGGTGAAACTATTAGCGAAAAGGTTGGTGTAGTAAATTTGTCACTTGAAGGAAGTTTGTTGATTACTGCTTTAGTTGCATTTGCAGTTTCCGTAATATCCGGGTATGCATTGATCGGATTTGTAGCTGCAGGTACTGTAGGAGGCTTGATAGCTGCCAGCCTTTCAATATGTGACATAAAATTGAAGATGAATCAAATAGCAGTAGGATTCGTTTTGACTATTTTCCTTGCAAAATTAAGCAGTTATCTAGGTCAGGAATACGTTAGAGTGCCGGGACCATATTTGCCAAATATTAAGTTATATTTGGTATCTGAAATCCCGGTTTTAGGTAAGGTTCTTTTTGGAGAAAATATAGTTGTATTGTTGGCTATAATCGCTGTGCCAATAACATGGTATTTTTTGTATAAAACTAAATATGGTTTGGAATTGCGAGCAGTAGGAGAAAATCCATATTCAGCTGATGCTAGGGGTATTAATGTTGCAAGGACTAAGTTTCTTTACACAACTATTGGCGGGATTTTGATTGGGCTGGGTGGAGCGGCTTTTTCATTACATGCTAAATTTGGATGGTCTGACGGACACACTACTAATTATGGATGGATTGTCTTGGCTATAGTTATATTTGGTGGATGGAATCCAATTCGTTGTGTATCTGGGGTATATATGTTTGGTGCATTACAAGTATTAGCATTTAAATTACAGTCTGTTACTTTAGGATTATCTCAAGTACTTCCGTTAATTCCATTTCCTTTAATGATTTTGACTTTGGTTGGTATTCAAATTGCTAACCAAAGAGATGTAAAATGGATGCCAAGATTCATCAAAGTGATGATTTTAGGTAATCAGCCACAAAGTCTAGGAATTACTTTCAATAAAGATGGTTGAATAATTAAAATGAGAACTGAAAACTCAAGTAAAATCGAAATAATTTGGGACGCCCCTGAAATTGACAAAAAGATTAAAGAGTTGGCGGCAAAAATTGCTGATAATTGGGCTAAAGCAGATACAGTAAACCTCGTACCTATAATGACAGGAGCTATATGTTTTGGATCAAAACTATTAAATTACTTGGAATCATTTAAGCCTGGTAAATGGGTTGTTAATCCGGTTTTAGCGAGTGCATACAGTGATGATTTTGATCCAAGCGAACCTGAAATAGTTACTTCTCGCAATTTTGAAAAACGAATGGAGATGGGTTTCCCTACTATAATTCTAGACGATTTAATTGATACTGGTGTCACTTTAATTAAATTAAAGAATAAAATATTAAAGCTTACAAACGGTCCAGTGGAAATCGCGGTATTAGTTGATAAGAAATTTAGACGGCAAATAGAGTTAGATGCCAATTATTCCTGTTTTACACTTATGGATGATAAATGGCTTGTTGGTTATGGTATGGACTATAAGGGTAAAATGAGAGGAATGGATAAAATTGGCTATATTGTCTAGTTGCGTCATTCACTTTTAACTAACACGAATTTACCTTTATCAGCCATTTCGGTTAAATGACCTGAATTTATGTACGTGCATGTTGACCTGATTCCACCAAGTATTTCATCTATAGTGTCAGATACATTTCCTTTGTCAGGTATTAAAGTTGAAATACCTTCAGAAGCTCTATATGGAGCGATTTCATTATAGTGTTTGACCATAGCTTCCGAAGAACTCATCCCATAAAATTTTCTATATATTTTGTCATCTTTCAAAACAGTTTCTGAATTTCCTTCTTCATGACCTGCTAACATACCGCCCAACATAACAAAATTTGCTCCTGCTATATAAGCTTTAGATATATCTCCAGATGTTTTTGATCCACCATCAGAGATAGTCAATATATTTAATTGTTCAGCGGTCTCTGCACATTCCAATACGGCTGAAAACTGGGGATATCCGACCCCTGTTACTTTGGAAGTGCTGCAGGCGGAGCCAGAGCCAATACCGATTTTTACACCGTCTACGCCACAGTCAGCAAGTATTTGTACACCTTCAGGAGTAACTATATTTCCTGCTAAAATACCGGTTTCGGGATATTTTTTTCTGAATTCCGATACAACATTATGAAATGTCTTGATATATCCGTTAGGAACATCGAAAACTACGATTTTGGGTATACTACCGGTTTCGTCGTGAATATTATCAAAGCAGGTTTCAATTGACGATATAGTATCTATACCGAAGGTCATAAAGCAATATTCAAGAGAAACCCCTGACAATATTGCCTGTATCCACTGATTGGGGGTATGAAATTTTGTCATAGCTGTAGATATATGA
>CAYRIG010000173.1:0-3878 GCA_964424315.1 uncultured Dehalococcoidia bacterium
GAATCTTTTAGATCCAGATAGTTCTCTTGATCCTACAACAATGTCACATCCTTTCGATATCTCTGTAAAGAATTTTTCTATTTCGTTAATGGGCATAGACAAATCTGCATCACACATAAACCGTAATTTCCCTTTTGCTTTGTACATCCCTGTTTTTACAGCCCATCCTTTTCCAGAGTGGGGGATTGTTACTATTTGTACCCTTGGTTCTGACAAACAGAATGACTTAACAATTTTTTCAGTAGCATCTCGACTACCATCATTTACAACAATAATTTCCCATTTATGGTTTCTCGAGTCCATATATGCTTTGATTGTTTCTAGGGTCGAACGTATCTGTGAGGCTTCGTTATAGCTTGGTATTACAATAGAGCAAAACGGGATAATGTTTGGGGTATTTGTTGAGATATTATCCATACTTGATTGATTTTGATATAAATAAATTTGTTAATCACTTGGATGAATCCAGATCAAAGCTAGAATGGAGAATTCTTGCAGCTTGTCCTGTATTTTCTTGTTTGATGATGCAGGTTATTCTAATTTCAGAAGTTGTAATCATTTCGATATTTATGTTTGCCTCAGATAAAGATTTAAACATTTGGGTAGCATATCCAGGTGCATCCTGCATGCCAGTTCCAACTATGCTTATTTTAGACAAACCACTATCATAGGTGAATGAACTGTTGTCTATATTGGCACAAACTTTTTCCATTATCGTTTTTGTTTTAGTTAATTCATTATCTTTTATAGTGAATGAAATATTAGTTTGACCATCATTACCGCTGTTTTGTACTATAACATCAACACTGATATCTGCAATCGATAAAGGCTCAAATATTCTAGTTGCTGTACCTGGTTTATTATCTAAGCCATGTATAGTTATCCTTGATATATTTTCATCTGTAGCAATACCTCTTACCCTATTTCTTACCTCCCCCACAGTATTGTTGTTCAATTTATCGTCTCCTTGAGTAATAATAGTACCCGGTACATCGTTAAAACTTGATGCTACTAAAATCGGCATTTTATATACCAAGCCAAGTTCAATAGACCGTGGATGCATTTTCGCTCCTAAACTAGCGAGTTCAAGCATTTCATCGTATTCTACTGAATCTAATTTTATTGCATTTGGTACGTGTTTTGGGTTTGCAGTAAAAATACCGTCAACATCTGTATATATTTCACATATATCTGCATTTAATTCTGCGGCGATAGCAACTGCTGTTGTGTCTGAACCTCCGCGACCAAGTGTAGTGATGTCCATAGATTCATCGAAGCCCTGAAATCCAGCAACAACTATAACTTTATTGTGATTTAACTCATCCCAAATACGGCTAGGGTCGATTGATAATATCTTAGCGTTGCCGTGCCGTTTATTTGTAAATATGCCTGCTTGGGTACCCGTAAGACTTATAGCTTTTATATTCATCGACCTTAGTGCCATTGTTAACAGCGTGCTACTTACTAATTCCCCTGTAGACAAAAGTAAGTCGAGTTCTCTTGAGTCAGGATTATTGGTTATCTCCTCAGCTAGGTTAATCAGGTTATCTGTTGTATCTCCCATTGCAGAAACTACAGATACAATTTTCGCGCCGTTCTCTGTTTTGAGTTTGATTTTATGGGCGATATTTTTTATGGCTTTGGAACTTGCTAAAGAACTTCCACCGTATTTTTGCACTACTAAATTCAATGTTTTATAAAAGTTCCCTAAATAATGCTTAGATAAATATAATATCAGATATTTAGGGTTTATTCGGTAAATGTGCACCTAGGCGAGTAGGTTTCGTGAGAATTATATGGCCTTTTATATTTAAATCAGATGCTTTCTGCATGATATTTTTAGAAATTCCAGGTATGTTTGATTTGGCTAGTGCCATGATAGCGGGACCGCTCCCACATAAAAATGAACTTAATGCACCGGAATTAATAGCAGTTTCGATGATGTCGTCAAGACCTGGTATTAACTTTAGCCGATATGGTTGGTGGATTTTATCTTCGGTGGCAAGTTTAAGGTTTGCGTTGAGGTTGTTATTGAGGGAGTTAACTAAAAGAGCAGTTCTGCTAATATTAAATACTGCATCTTGAAGATCGATAGTTTTAGGAATAATCATTCTTGCATTATCAGTGGAAGTGGTTTTATCCGGTATAAATATTATTAAATCCAAATCCTGAGATAATTCAATGGTGGAATTTGATATGATTCCTTCGTTATTTTTCACAACTATTTGGCAACCTCCAAATAGACATGCAGCCGCATTATCACTGTGCCCTTCAAGTTCGGTTGCTAGTTGCAAGATTTCGGTGTCAATTAATTGATTATCACATAAAGCATTTCCTAATAATAAACCAGCTATTATAGATGCAGCGCTGCTGCCTAATCCCTTTTGTATTGGAATGTTATTATGAGATTCAATAGTTAATTTTGGGATGGATCGTTGTAATTTTTGAAAGACCCTGGAAATTGATACATATATTAGATTTGACTCGTCTTTTGGTAGTGAATTTTCACCAAAGCCATTAATAACAACTCGTTCTTGCCCAACTTTTAAATTAACAGAATTCCATATATCTATAGCTAGGCCTAAACAGTCAAAACCTGGTCCTAGATTAGCAATGGTGGCGGGCACCTTGACTTCCAAATTAGACATTATCTCCTCTTTATAGGGAAAAGAAAAAGTGAACAATAATATAATATCATGAGAGGAGTGTTTTTAATTTGATTAGCGGATATGTATAAATACAATAATATAAAGTTAATATTAAAATAGCAGCAGGTTTTTGATGACATATATATCTTTTGAGAAATTGATCGATTCAAAATATATCAGTCTTGTCGCCCTAGTATTTCTGATGATATTTGCAAATGGGTGTGAATTCAATATCAATGAAATGGATAAACCGAAAGAGAAATATGTGTTGAACAATGTTATTAATCAAGCACCTAGAGTACAAATTGGAGATACCGTATTTGAAGTTGAATTGGCTATCAGTCCAGCAGAAAGAGCGAAAGGTTTGTCTGGCAGAAATATTTTAGATGAAAATAATGGCATGTTGTTTGTATTTAACGAAGATTCAGCAACGCAGTTTTGGATGTATGGAATGAAATTCCCACTAGATATAGTATGGATTTCGAATTCCTGCAAAATCATTGATATAACATACAATGCTGAACAGCCTGAAAATCCTAATTCTTCTGAGGATTTAGTATTGTACTCTTCTAAATTACCCTCTACCTACGCATTAGAAATCAATTCCGGAGAAGTTAATTTGTATAACATAAAGATTGGAGAGCAGGTTGAATTCTTGAATTTTCCCAAAGGGAATTATGTCAATTGCCAATAAATGTCCAATTACGGGGTGGGACTAATTTTGGTTTTTTTGTAGTAGTTGTCATTGGATTTGTCCTCTACTCTATGGGTTATAGAGGGCAAGGAGGAGATTAATGAAAGGTTTATTTGGACTTTTTGCGATATTACCTATAGTAGGAATAGGAATATATGTATCTTATAGATATGTTCAATGGTTGGTGAAAGGCGACATAGCTCTGACTATAGGGATTATGGCTGGAAGTACTGTAATAGTAGCTATCATTTGGGTTGTCCTTTACAAAATGGGCTATAAGGGGAGAACAGGAGATTAATGGAATTCCATAGAGTAATGCAGTGTCGGATTAATGTTTGGGGGAATACATAGAACCACTCTATACTCAAGTAAATTGTCTTCGCCATCTGCAAATAGCGTATTCGTGTATTGAGCCTATGCTATAATAAACCGTCTTAGAATGAGTTCTATGGCAAATACAAACAACTGAGGTGCGAAAATATGAATACTCGTCTGCTTAACTCACTGATGCTTACGGTTTGTCCCGTATTGATGAT
>CAYRIG010000174.1:0-3865 GCA_964424315.1 uncultured Dehalococcoidia bacterium
TTGTATTGCCAGATGAAATGGAAAAAACCTTGTTACTAGACCTAGTAGAGTGTTCAACAATGAAATATATTGTTAATCCGATTGCGATCAAGCAAATTAGGGGAGTCCATATAGGTTGATTCCAAATTAGGCTTAAGATTGCTACTAAAATTGAAATTGATGCCCAAAGTAATCCTGAAAACCGCTTTTGTCGGTCATTATGGAATTCTATAGAGTTTATATTTGAGATTGATATTAAACTAATTTTTGAAGTGTCAGAACTTTCTTGTGAATACAATAATCTTTCAGAAGTTAGGTACAGCAAATTTTCATGGTCATTGGAATTATCAACAAACCCTGACTCTGGGTGGTAGATACAACGAATCTTTTCATCTTCCAATAAATGAGATTCGATTGGAGTGTTTGCAGGTTTCACTAGGGTCCTCATAGGTTGTGTGGTTACAGGTATTATACTAGGTTAAATGAAAATTGTTCATTATTGAATAATTTTACGATTAGAATACAAATGGTCAGGTGTTGAAATTGTGTTGGATATGGTTATTGTGCTATTCTCATTTCGCCTTTAAATTTATTTATATAAGGCAAATATTGAATTGGTAGCGTGATTATGGAAAACCCGATAGTTAAACCGATTGGTACTGATGCTTTGGAATTAGATACTCCGGCTGTAGTATTAGATTTAGATACTCTAGATTTTAATATTAAAATGATGGCTGATTTTTTTGAAGATGGAAAAACCCCAAAATTAAGGCCCTACGCGAGTATTCATAGATGTCCCGCAATTGCTCACAAACAAATATCTGCTGGAGGTACTGTGGGGGGAATCTGCGTTTCCACTTTAGATCAAGCTGAAGTATTCGCTGATTCTGGAATAACTGACATTCTGTTAGTCAACTTTGTGATAACGAAAAGAAAAATAGATAGACTATTGGCATTAGCCAAAAGAATTCAGGTAGCTGTGGTGGTTGAAACGACAGCTAACTTAAATTTGTTATCAGATGTATTTTCATCTGGAAATATTTCGATTGATGTTTTTTTGTTGATTAATTCTGGTGGTGATTTGGGTTGTATGCCCGGCGAAACGAGTATCAACCTTGCCCAAGCAATCAATGCAGCTTCGGGTGTTAAATTTAAAGGGATTGTTGGATTTTACGAAGGGTTTAATAATTATTTCCCAATAGATGATATTGAATCTCATAAGAATAACATCGGGAAAATTGTTGAAACAAAAAAAGCAATTGAACAAAAGGGTTTGGAAGTAGAAGAATTTTGCTTAGGTGCTACGTTCGATTATGAATGGGTTTCTAGTATAAACGGTGTTACACAAATATTGTCTGGAGGATATGCTTTAATGGATTCAAATCTGGAAAGGCTAGAGACTAAATTTATTCCTGCTGCTAGAGTTTTGGGTACAGTAACTGGCACGCCAGAAGATGGCATTGTGATAACTGATGCTGGACAGAAATCCATAGGAGCTGATGCAGGGACTGGTGTTGTAAGCGATTGGCAGGGACTTAAACTTGAAAGCCTCAGCGCTGAACATGGCACAGTATTAGTTGAAGATTCCTGTACTAAATATCCAGAAATCAAAGACAAAATGTGGTTTCTTCCTTGGGATATGGGTGGATGTCTTAATTCTCATGATTATATAAACGGAGTTAGAGGAGGAAAACTTGAGGTTGTGTGGGAAATAACTGCTCGGGGAAATTATCGATGATGGTAATGATTATTTATGTGACTAATCTAGGAGAAAAATTATGAAAAAATATCATCCAGTAGCTGGTACTCGTTTAGCTGAACTTGATACCCCTGTGTTGTTTTTAGATATAGAGGCCGTAGAAAAAAATTACAAGGCTGTTGCGGAAACCTATAAGGATACATCATGTAAAATGAGGCAGCATACTAAAAACATCAAATCTCCTTTATTGGCACTTATGCAAATATGGGCTGGAGGTACAGTAGGCGGAGTTTGTACTGCAAAAGTAGCAGAAGCCGAAGTTATGGTTCATTCAGGAGTTACCGATATATTGATTCCTAACCAAGTGGTGACCAGAGATAAAATCGCCCGGATGTGTTCACTATCACGTCTAGGTGACATAAAGGTTTGTATTGATAGTAAGGAAAATTTAAAAGATATATCAGATATAGCGGCGGAATATAAATCCCGTATCGGTGTATTGATTGAAATTGACACACAAATGAGTAGGGCAGGTGTTAGAAATAACTCAAAAGCTGTTCAATTAGCAAAGTTGGCCGTCGAATTGCCTGGTGTAGATTTTAGAGGTGTAATGAGTCATCAAGCTTTGCGTGGTTATAAAGGTGAAGAAGATAGGATTGAAACAGCAAGGGTAGCTATTCAGGTTTGCCTTGATGCAAAAGAAGCTATAGAAGCAGAAGGAATTAATGTAGAAATTGTTTCCAGTGGAGAAACATTTTCTCATGATGTCGCGTGCAATATGGATGGAGTGACTGAAGTAGAAGGAGGTACATACGCTTTAATGGGGACTATTTACGGATTTATGGAAAAATTTGCAATCGCCAATAAAGTACTTAGTACTATAGTAAGTAAACCTGATTCTAAAACTGCTATAGGAGATGTAGGTTTTAGGGGATTATCATGGATGAAGGATAAACTGCCATCAGTACAAGGCCACAATAATATTCGAGTCAAAAATCTCCTAGAAGACCATATAGTTTTAGAGTCTGATGAGAGTATGCCTTTGGAAATAGGGGAACAATTCGTTATCTTACCTTACTATCAGGATATTATGGTAAACAGATGGGACAATTTCATTGTTGTAAGAGATGATATTGTTGAAGACGTTTGGGATATTCCCGGTAGAGGCGGATTTCATTAATTATAAAATACAGATTTTGTTTGAAATAATGTGAGGATTTGCTATACAAATAACCCAACGGATGAGGTATGGATATAGCGGATTTAGGATTTCACCTCTACTTTTTTATTTGAAACATATGAGTACGCTGATTTTGCAGCAATTGCGCCTTGCGCTGCTGCGGTTACAGTTTGTTTCAGGTCTCCAGATGCGTTAGTAAGGTCTCCAGCAGCTAAAATTCCTTCAATATTAGTTTCCATTTCGTTATTTACGATAACTTCATTTTTCTCGTTTAGGTTAATTTTTAACTGTTGGGGTATTTCAATCCTAGGATCAGCCCCAATTTCAATAAATAACCCATCTACATCGAGTTTTGATGCGTTGTTGTGAGGCTTATCAATCGAAATTTGACTTAATCCATCATCGCCAAGCAAAGATGTAACGTTTGTATTTAGTAATTGGATTATATTTTTTGATTCATTTAGCAATTTGAGGTTAACGGGTTCTGCTCTAGTGATTTCACCTCTTCGGTAAATCAAATATACTGTCGAAGCATATTTCGATAATAATACAGCTCCTTCTATTGCTGCATTACCACCGCCCACTATTGCTACTATATTGTCGCGGTGTAAAGGAGCATCACAGGTTGAACAAAACGAAATGCCTTTACCTGTCCATTCGTCTTCATGTTCTAATCCAAGTTTTCTTCTTTCTCTACCAATACCTAGTATCACAGAACTGGCAAGGTAATTCTCACCCGATTGAGTTTCTATTCGAAAATCATTTGAATCTTTTTTAACAGCAGCAACTTTATCATCCAATATTGGAACATCGTAAGAAGCTACTTGTTCACGGAATTTCATCATCAGATCAAAGCCGTCTATGTCTGCATATCCTGGATAATTTTCAATCAGACCTCCTGTGGCAGTTTCTCCGCCAAAGGTTTCACCTACGATAATAGATTTCATCTGGTATCTTGCGGCATATAGACCAGCTGCAAATGCCGCTGCACCTTGGCCAACAATTAA
>CAYRIG010000175.1:0-3860 GCA_964424315.1 uncultured Dehalococcoidia bacterium
CATAGCTAGACATCCATCAAAAAATGATGCTCTTGAACATCTAAACTTTGTTGATGATGTGAATGATAGTACCGCTAAAATTGTATCACTTGGGTCTGGTAAGTTGATTGGCTTTATGTCAGTTCATCCTGATAGCGATGCGGTTTTGGATGAAGTATATAGATGTAAATCTGATTTGAATCTACGTGGGATAAAATTGGGACCTAATTATCAGAATTTTGACCCTTTGGGTATAAACGCTAAATCTTTATATACTTATGCAGAAGAGAATAATATACCTATAATTTTTCATCAAGGTACAGCACCCATGGCGAATTCTCCGATAAGGTATTCTTATCCGATTTATATGGATGAAATAGCTTTGTTGTTTCCTAATTTAAAAATTGTTATGGCACATATGGGGCATCCGTGGCACGAAGATTGCATTGCAGTTATAAGGAAACATCAAAATGTTTATGCTGATATATCGGGGCAGTTTTATCGTCCTTGGTCTGCGTACAATGGATTTCGATTAGCGTATGAGTGGAATGTGATGCACAAATTATTGTTTGCATCTGATTGGCCTGTTACTACTCCTGCTGAAACCATCTCATTTTTGAATGGCCTGCCGTCTTATTGCAGAAAATACAATCTTCCTGTAATCCCATTTAGTGAAATCAATGCAATTATGAACAGAAATTCCTTGGAATTATTGGAGATCGAGCTATAAATTAACTTGTTTAGAATTAGCGGGTAAGCTTCAAGGATTTGTACCTACAGGTTCCCAAGCTGGAAATCCATTCATGTAATTTCCTCGAGTCAATTGAGTGCTGAGTCCCGTGGTTACATTGATTAACCAAATTTGTCTTTGGTCGTTATTGGTGAATGATGAATATACAATTGAGCTTCCGTCGGGAGACCAACTTGGTCTTTCATCTGGACCTAGTCCGGGACTATTAATTAAGGGCTTAAATGCTTTCCCGTCTTTATTCAAAGTATAGAGTGTAGGTGTCATCTTTTCTCTATCCAGAAAATTTGATGTCAAAGTGATTTTGCTCCCATCAGGAGACCAGACCGGCCAACCTATAAACAAACCAGTGAAAACAAGGTCTTTGCTAAGCTTAAAGACAGTATTTAATTCAAATGTTTCGGGGTTTATTTGGTAAATCACATTTTCAGAAGTGAAAAGTATTTCATTCTTTATGGGCGACCATGTAGGCCATCTCGATGATTTAAGTAATTTTGTCAAATTAAATTGTTCCGAACCATCAACATTCATTATCCAAATACAATTCTCGCCACTTCGATTGGACACAAATGCTATTTTATCTCCATTCGGGGACCAAGCGGGGCTGTGATTTGATTTAGAATTAATGGTCAGTTGCTTTAGATTGTTTCCATCTTGACTCATTGAATAGATGTTCTTGTTACCATCTCGGTCAGAATAGAAAGTTATGTTTTGACCGTCAGGCGACCAAGATGGATGTGAATCTAAAGAAGGATTGTTAGTAAGGTTTTTTAAGTCACTACCATCTGGATTTATCAACCAAATATCCCAATTACCATCTTTGTCTGATACGAAAGCTATACGTGCGATATGGTCATCAAAAGATTGAGTTGATTGATTCTCCGGTTTGTTAATAGTAGAACAAGAGATATAAATCAAACAGACAAATAGTATAGGGATTTTAGTCAAAATATTAATGATAGAAGTTTTGGAAGAATTGATGATGAATATCACGATGTTCCTCACCATATAAAGTAGTTATCTATGAATCTGATTCTTTTGCTTGAATTAAATCGTCTGGATATTTTAGTATCGAAGATGAAGTAATTGAATCTATGAAATAAACCCAATCATTTATTCTATTTTTTATATAGTAGCCGGTTCCTTGTTCTTGAATGTTTTCGAACATAAATAGATCAGCTGATTCACTTCCTGAATTAGGTTTAGCTATTACAGATATTATAATTGATGGATTTGATAGGTCTAAATTATTTACATCCTGAGGCTTAGGAAAATCGCTGGTTACCAATTGAGAGAATTCTGATAGTAAATTATTTGTTCTGTTAACGTCAGCTATACTAGGTCCACTTTCTTCTATTATTATCCATTGGTTGTTAGGTAAGATTTTTATTTGGAATTCTTTTTCTGGATATCTATATATTATAGATTCAATTTCATCTACGGGAATTTTAAGTATAGTGGGTTCAGCCCACATTTCAGGTTTTGGATTAAATCTATCTGGATACTGGCAGAATACTCCATATACTTCTTTCGTGTTAGGTTTTCTTATGTAACACATTCTGGACATTGATGTCCAAGGAGTATATACGTTTTGTTCGTTAGGCATAGGAGCATATACCTTGTCTCCGATAAAGAATTGTTCGAGTAATTTATCATCATTATAAAATTCCACAGATGTTGAATTTGATTCAGAAACACCCATTAGAGGATGGTTTGATTCATTATTAGATATTAGTTTGGAGGTAGGGAAATTAGACACTACTTCCCACATTTCTTCGAATCCATCAAATACCACTGGATAATTACCTACACTCCAGTCAAGTTCCCCTTTTGTTATAGTAGTTTGATTGACAGTATCTTTGATGATTATTTTGTCGACTGTCTCACGGTTAAGAGGATTTAAATTTTCCATGACGATGACACTCTCATTTTCTGTGAAACCAACTCTAGACAAAGTTGCTATGAGGACGATCATTATTATGGTTGAGAGTAAATATATTAATTGTCTAAGATTCATTAGAGTATGATCTCCTATTCATACTTTTACGGTACATATATCTCCATATGCCAAATGCGATTAGTATTAGTGGTAGGCCAGCGATATTGATATATCGAACTAGATTTCGATGATTGTCCGAAGTAAATGTTAATTGTCTAACCGATTTACCTTTGCCACGTATGGAAATCAGTGCGTTTTCTTGTGTTAACCAATCTATCCAGTTGGCTCCTAATTCAGTGTGCCCTCTGTATCCATTAGTTGTAACCATGTATTCGCCAAGCCAGTCTGAATCAGTAGCGACTATGATACGGAAAGGTTTTTGAGATTCTTTGACGCATTTTGGTTCGAGTGGTGGACATCGTTTACCCGTGAGGGCCACTGCTATTAATTTTGATTCTGATAATGCATCTCCTATTGAATTATCGAGGTTTTGTTGTGGAAATAAATCAGTGTAAATTGTCCCGCTAACTGAATTTTTAGTGGTTACTATTAAATTTATAAACTCAGGTAAATATATTTTGTCTGAAGGAGAAATTAATTCTAGAGAACTAGACCACGGAAGGACCACTGTCTCGACTCCCCCGGATATCTTTGTGTTATCAGTATTGGCTCTTACCCAAAATGGGTATTGTAGCGCTACCGGTGCTCCATCTCTGGAAGCAAATTGCACTTTTGCATTTGATGTAGGGTCATAGACAATATCATAATTTATTTTGATGCCGTATTCTCTTAGATATTGTTCTAGAGTTGAATTTTCCCCTATAACTTCAAGAGTTTGTTGTCTGACTTGGATAGGGTCTACCATTATGAGAGCTTTGCCTCCTGATGATAGGAATTCATTAATCGTATCTTGCTCTGGTGACGGTATCTCAATTTGAGGACCTGCTATCACTAATACATCTGTTAAGGATAAATCAAGGTATTGGCCGGAACCTGCTTGGTCTGTTGTTTCTACCCTATGATGTCTTTCTAAAAGATCTCTGAAACTTTGCATCTCAGCATCTCTCTCTTTTTCTTGGTGTCCTGTTAGGAAGCTGATTGCTTTTGGTGATTTTTGTGTCATTCTGTATAAATTAGCCATAAGCCGATATTCGATTCCGTCTAGTGATTCTATATATGTGATCGCCTCTTTTT
>CAYRIG010000176.1:0-3833 GCA_964424315.1 uncultured Dehalococcoidia bacterium
GCTTTATGTGGTTTGCAGTCAATTGTGTTATATTTCTGTTTTTCCCATTCGATTGTCATCTGTACTAAAGCAGAAAGTTTTATATTAACGTTAGGATGCTTTGCAATACTAATTAAATTGTTTGCCCATTTTTCATCTATACGCTCCGCCTTCATCACTGGAGGACCGGCTATATGATTTATTATTATAGGTAAATCTTTGACATATTTTATTATCTCTTCCAATTTATTTAACGTATGGTGTGTAGTATGTAAATCCAGAGTCAAACCTGAGTCTGCTAAAGCAATCATATTTCCAATAAATAGATCTTTATATTCGGTATCAATATAATCCAATGTGTGAATACGAACACCTTTAAATCTGCTAAATTTTTTGAATGAAGCTAATTTTGAACTGAAATATTTTGTAATTGGATCTATGAAACCCACACAACCGGAAATAAATTGATCCTGCTCCGCTAAATCAAGTACCCAATAGTTTTCTTCCAAAGTCTGCCTAGTCTCAACATGTATTACGCTTTCCACTCCGTATTGCTTGGTCAAACTTTTAAATACTTCAGGCATTTCTATCCTGAATAAAGCAGTATTAGGTATCTTAGAATCTGCAAAATGAACATGAGTATCAATAATCATTTTATAAACCAGCCTGCTTTAGTCGCTCTGTGCAAGTTAACATTGCCAAATCCATGCCCAAATATCCTTCATGAAAATGATTTGGTAAAAAACCAATATCTTCAGGTATTATTATAATCAAATGTAGATTTTTTTATATACATATCGGATAATCCAAACCACGGCAACGACTAGTTATCTTATACAGTTATTTATTTATTCAGTAAGGAGGATCAATTGGGTGAAGTTGACATAGCATTTAAATCATCGGTTCCTGTTTTTGATTGTAACGTCTCTATCGGTAGAGTTCATACAAGAAGACTATCAGTGGTTGATTCCGAAGGAACGTTGAAAGCCATGGACCACGCAGGGGTCAATAAAGCCCTGGTTCACAATCCATATGGAGCAAATTACGATCCAGTTGATGGAAACAGGCGTTTACTAGAAAGTATCAAAGAAATAGACAGATTTGTTCCTCAATTTACCTGTAACCCAGCTACTTTTAATATTGAAACATTTGCCAAAAGTGTTTCCGACAATAATATTAAATCATTACGAATGGAGCCAATTTCTCAAAATTACCCCTTTGTCGAATGGATAGTAGGTGAATGCATGGAATGGATAACTAAATCAAACCTAACACTTTTTATTCCTGCAACAGATATAAATCCAAACGAATTCTACTCTGTATTAAAATCATTCCCAAATAGTAAAGTGGTATTATCCGATTTGCATTATGGACATGTATCGTGGGCTATCCCACTTTTGAAATCAATTAACAACCTGTATGTTGAGATATCAAAATTTTCCATTGCCGATAGCATTGTGAGATTGCGTCAAACAGTAGGTGATAACAGAATACTATACGGATCAAAATTCCCTTACCAACCTATGGGACCTCAACTATATAGTCTACATAGATGGGGTTTAGATAAAACAACCCTCGCAGATATATGTTCAAATAACCTTAGTACAATTTTAGGACAGTAACCATGAAAACCACTGTAATTGATTTTCACTCCCACGTAGGACGAATGGGAAATTATAATATATACGACGACCAAGACTGGTATGTTAAAACTCTTGATGACGCTGGCGTAGATAAATGCTTTGTTAGTTACATATTTGACGGTAAAGCAGAAAATTGTAACGACATAGTATATGAGTTTGTTCAAAAGAACCCAAAACGGTTCGGAGGATTTGCTCATGTCAACCCACATTATATCGACGAAGCTATTCCTGAACTGGATAGAGCTTTCAATAAACTTGGAATGAAAGCTTTGAAAATATATCCTCCTTTTGCAGACTACCCAGTAAACCACGAATCTTGGTATCCGATTTTTGAATGGTGCAACGAAAATAACATTCCAATCAAAAGCCACACTCAATATGGTCCCGGAGAATTTAGGCACGACTATGGTGGCAGACCTATATTGTTTATAGACTTGGCTCAAAAATTCCCGAATGTCAATTGGATATTGGCTCACTCGGGCAATTTCGAATTAGGCAGAATTGAATCAGTAAAAGCTGCACAAGAATGTCCAAATGTATATCTAGAAACATGTAGCTCTTATGGAGATCATGGAACTATAGAATATTTTGTAGATAGCTTAGGTGACGAACGGATATTATACGGTTCAGACGTACCATTGATCGACCCAAGGTTTGGAGTAGGCAGAATTGTTACAGCAAACATAAGTACTGAGTCCAAAAGAAAAATATTAGGGCTAAATGCACTGAAAGTTTTAAATCTAAAGGAATCAGAAGTCATAGGGTGAGGAGTAGGTTAGTTTTTATCTTATCAACTAATTAGTCTTTCTACTAAAAATGCAGCCTGCAATTGAAACAATCACCTCCAAATAACAACCAAGCTCAAAACAAAAACAGCGGTAAGACATACACCAAAAACCTGATTTATTCTGTTTACGTATCTGGATTTATCATACAACTAGGTATGGGTATGTTAGTACCCATTTTACCTACGTTCATTTCAGATCTAGGAGTAGGTTTAGCACTGGTTGGACTTGGTGTTTCAGGAATCCTAATAGGTAACACTATTTTTGACATCCCTTCTGGTTTACTGGTTGGAAAATATGGTCATAAAAAAGTGATGATAACTGCAACTCTTATTCTTGCAGTAACTTCAATACTTACAGGGTTTATCGATAATTTTGTAATATTTTTCCTTTTGCGAATTTTGAGTGGATGTGCAGTCAGTATGTGGCATATATCAAGAATGTCATATTTGTCCAATTTGATACCAAATCAGCAAAGAGGTAAAGTGCTTGCTACATTCGGAGGAGTTCATAGGGTAGGTTTATTCATTGGTCCGATTTTAGGAGGATTAATAGGAGCCTACATATCTTTGGGCTCAGTGTTTATTATTCAAGGGATATTAGCAGCACTTTTACTAATATTATTTATACGCGATGAACAAAATGAAATATCCAGCGATAATGTGCTAGAGACAAACGAAAAATCTATTTCAATGAAAAAGATTTTTCAGGAAAACAGTTCTATGATCACTAAAGGTTCAATCGCAATTATATCCCTTGGAATGATCAGGCAAGGACGACAATTACTATTACCTCTTTGGGGAGCTCATCTAGGGATGAGCGTGGATGAAATAGGATACGTAATAGGAGCAGCTTCAGGAATCGATATGATAATGTTTCTGCCGGCAGGATATGTTATGGATAAATGGGGTCGCAAATGGATGGCAGTTCCAAGTTGTATGTTTCTAGCTATTGGATTATTTTTGATGCCACTAACTGCCAATCTATGGACTTTCAGTGCAATCGCAATCTTTACTGGATTCGCTAATGGATTGGGTAGTGGAGCCATGATGACCCTTGGAGCAGACCTAGCTCCTCCGAAACATTCAGGGGAATTTCTTGGAATTTGGAAACTTATTGGAGACACTAGTGCATCAGCCGCTCCAATCTTGATCGGTCAAATAGCTGGTATATTCACTCTAGGATTATCTTCTGCATGTATTGGTCTTATTGGCGTTTTAGGCAGTGTAGGGATATATATTTTCGTCCCAGAAACTTTAATAAAAAAAAATGAATCGCCAGTTAAGCATAAATAAATCTAACTTAATTAGTAGCTAGAGTCTCAGATAACGCAAAACAACCTGAACTTTTTGGTTCACCCAAAAGATTTTTCCAATTATCTCTAATAAAAAGTTCTCCTTCTACGTTATTTTCGTTCACTCTTACA
>CAYRIG010000177.1:0-3811 GCA_964424315.1 uncultured Dehalococcoidia bacterium
ATAGTTATTCACAGCTTTATCAATATCTGAAGCCTTAATACCAGGCCTTGCCACATCCTGCCCCAACTGATGGGCCTCCCTCAGGATAGTATAGGCTTTATTTATTTCGGGTCTTGGGCTGCCAACAAATCCGGTACGGCACATGTCTGCACCGTATCCACCCTTTAGGTAACACCCCCAATCAAAGAACATGGCATCACCGTCTTCTAAGCGGGTTCCTTTTGGGAACCATCCAGATGTAAGTTGAGCTTCTCCACTTCCACAAACATTATGCGTTATAAATTCTGCTCCATTAATTCGCATGGTATAGTCTACAGCTGCTAATACTTCAAAATCACTAGCTCCATCTTGCATAGCTTTAAGACCTGCAGATCCTCCTAATGATGCTACAGTTGCACTTGCTCTTAGTAGGCTAATTTCTTCTTTATGCTTAACCTGCCTAGCTTCTGCTAGTTGATTAAAAACAGATTTAAAAGATACTTTTGCCATCGATTCGATTAGTCCGTTATATAATTGGAATGGGAGAGACTCTATCCCAACCTTTTTTACCCCCAATTGATTGAGTTTATTTACTAATGTTTTAACCCAAATACTTTTTTGAGAAATACTAGATACCCAGGAAGGTATTGGAATATATTCTTGAACCCATGGTAATTCTGGTAATGGGGTTTCTATAACAGTATCTACATAAGGTAAAAATAAGTAGGCATCTCCATTTTTTGTGACAATTGCGGCGTACCAGTCGTATGCCTCACAAATGAGAAATACTCCTACATCAGTGGCGTACCGAATATTGTCGTGGCCAGATATGATCATGGCATCTATATCAGTCTCCTTCATCACATCCGATACGATATTCCGTCTATAATTTCGTAAGGTTTCCCAGTCAATTTGTGGAAATTCATACATATTAATTCTCCTAATATCGATATATTTTGAAGATACCAACCAAAATAATGGCTGTCAATGAAAAGGTGCAATGTCAGTATTTATTAGTGGGTTCATCGAGTCGATGATATTGAGTGCTTTTATCGAGATCTATTTGATTAAATTTGTAGGATCATAATTTAAATTTTGTTACAATAAATTGCTTAGTGTAATATCTTTATGATGTCAAATTCATACAGACAAATTTTAGGGAGACAAAATGAGCACAGTTGAGTTAGCAACAGTTATGGGAGGATGGGGAGCGTTTATTACTTCATTGATGTTAGTAACCGGTACAATATTTGGTCTATATCAACTTCGTAATAGTGCTCAGGCAAGACGTCTTCAGGCCCTTGCATCAATTTATCAGCAATTGAGACCAAAAGAAGTAATAGAAATTGAGCAAGACTTGTTACATAACCCAAAAACCGTAATTCATGCTAAAGAATTAACTGAAAATGACATTCGTAAGATTAATGCTCTTATATATAGTTACCAGAGACTAGGGTATTTTTTATATCAGGGCCTAGTTACTGAAAAAGAGATTTTACCTATGGTGGGATGGGAATCCATAGTCCTATGGGAAAAATTGAAAGGCTTTGTTAGGGAACAAGTTAGGGAAGATATACCTCATGCAAGAGCCCATTTTGAATATCTTGCATCAAAAAGTAGTGAATATATTGAGAAAAACCCAGATATGGTAATCCATAAAATAATCGGATTCAATGCTGATATTGATAAGTTAACTAAGATTGTAACAAAAGGAATGTAAAATAACTTCTTTATTGTTACTGTATCGACTATAATTCCTCGTTGTACCAAAGATGTAATATACTGTAATAGTAGGTTTAGGAGTAATAATGTCTATAGAAGATCCAAATAACAATATTAAGGTTAAAACATTATTGGGCCCAGGTCCAAGTAATGTGCACCCGAGAGTTTATAGTGCAATGACCATACCTATTTTAAGTCATTTAGATCCTCAATTATGGTCCATAATGGATGAAACGGTTCAATTATTGAGGGAAACATTTCAGACTGAAAATAAAGTTACTTTGCCTTTAAGCGGGACTGGAATGGCTGGAATGGAAACTGCAATTTCTAATGTGATACAGCCTGGAGAAACAATAATCATAGGAGTCCATGGATTTTTTGCAAATAGGTTAGTTGAGGTTGCAGAACGTTGTGAAGCAAATGTTGTGAAAATACAAACAGAATGGGGTAAAGCTGTAAGCCCTGAAAGGGTAGAGGAAGAATTAAAATTACATAGTGATGCTAAAGTAGTAGCTCTCGTTCATTGCGAAACTTCAACTGGTGTATTACAGCCTCTAGAAGAGATTGCACGGATAACTCGAAAACATGATGCTTTACTTCTTGTTGATTCCGTTGCTTCTCTTGGAGGTCATGACCTACCAGTAGATAGTCTTGGTATTGATATTTGCTACGCAGGTAGTCAAAAAGTACTTAGTTGTCCACCAGGTATGGCTCCAATAACCTTTAGTCCACGAGCATTAGAAACTGTCAAAGCTAGAAAGGTACCACCTAGAAGCTGGTACCTAGACATACAATTATTGGAACAATACTGGGTTAGCGACAAAAAATATCATCATACTGTTTCAGCTTCTTTGATATACGCCTTACGCGAATCTCTAAGGATACTTCTTGAAGAAGGATTGCCCCAAAGCTTTTCCAGACACAAACTGAATGGGAAAGCTCTGAGAGCAGGTATTGAGTCAATGGGGCTTCAATTAGTTGCTGCACCAGAAGTCAGGGCTGACACCCTTAATGGAGTATTAGTGCCAGAAGGTTTGGATGCAGATAAAATTCGATCGATATTAATGGATGATTATAATATAGAAACTGGAGGAGGATTGGGGGAATTTAAAGGCAAGCTAATTAGAATAGGCCTCATGGGGCAATCATCTAAAGAGAGTAATGTTTTAATGATTCTTTCTGCACTGGAAAGAATCCTACAGTCTCAAGGATTTGAAATCCCACAATCAGCTGGAGTAACTGCTGCACACTCAGTTTATTCAGGGAATTAATTAATAAAACCTTTGGACGATCTGAGTTGATTTTTTAACATAAAATATTAAATCCTAGTTTTATATAAAAGAAGGGATGACTTAGTTGAGTTTACAGTCACGCCTAAAAATGTCACTTGGGGAATCTATATTTACTTTAAGGGCAATACGCAGATTTAAGACAGTTCCTATTCCTAATCGTGATCTCAGAGGTATTTTAGAGGCAGCTATTAGAGCTCCTAGCGGAGGAAATAGTCAGCCGTGGCACTTTTTGTTGGTACAGGATTTGGATTTAAGGCAGAAGCTGGCCAGATTATATCATGAGGCATGGTGGGCTAAAAGAAGGGACTCAGGGATTATGGGTCCAGAGGATATTCCATCTGGGAAAGGTCCAGTTCAGTCTGCGATGAGATTGGCCGATGAAATTGGGCAATCTCCAGCTATAATGGTTGTATGCGCTACATCTAAAGGGCCAGATTCAACGGCTTCAGTTATACCAGCTGTACAGAATCTATTACTAGCTGCTAGAGGTTTTGGCGTAGGTGGAACAATTACTACTTTACATAGGCAGGTTGAAGAGAGAGTTCATAAATTATTGAATATACCTGAATCCTTTCAAATTGTGTATTGTATCCCTCTCGGCTATCCTGCTGGTAATTTTGGTCCTGTAAAGAGAAAACCGCTCGAAGAAGTTGTATCGTATGATTATTGGGGCAACAATACACTTAATAAAGACTAGGTTTTAGTACATTCCTGCCAAAAGTATTATCCCCTCAATTTTTGAACACTAAATTTAGGGCATCAGTTGCATGTTTTAGAGCATCTTTTCCTTTATCAACATCGTTGGACATTCCAAAAAA
>CAYRIG010000178.1:0-3802 GCA_964424315.1 uncultured Dehalococcoidia bacterium
ATTATCAATTAATATATATAATTACTGATAAAAACATATAAAATTAATAATTAATTTTGAATATTAAGGTATTCCATGGAATAGCCACTTCTAATACCCAACCATAATCAGTGACTCGGCCTTCGCTTAAATATACACCATCCCAAGCCCACTCATCTAAACTTGGGCGACTTTCATCAGAGATCAATGCATCATCTTGTGTCCCCAATGGATTCATTTCAAATAAATACGCATTTCTTCGATCTAAATAAGTATCAAGTGCAATTTCTAACTTATCATCCCTATGAATCCAGCCACCTCGATTGAGAATCGTCGCACGAACTTTTTCAGGTTCACTATCAAAAAAAGTAAATCCGAAATATAGATGATTATCATCATAGAGGATTCGCATTTCGGACTTTTCCGTTGGCTCACCCCCATCCAAGGGGAGTCGTTGGACGAATTCAGTAATCGGTTTAATGGTAGCCCAAACAGGCTCATCTAACAGACCGTCAACCTTAATAGTTAATTCCGTTCGAATGGCCACAACCTCGGGTCGATCCTGGGCAGCGATTGAACATAAGGATATAATGAGGCAAAAAATAAAAGGTCGTATATGCATTAGGAACTGGTGAATTATCTAGTTTTCTGGTCCGTCGTTCCACCACCATTGAGGATCAAGTTCTTTTGGATTTGGCCAGATCTCGTTCATAGTATCGCCTTCATACAAAACTCCATTTTTCATTACATATCTTATCGAGTTTGTATTTCGAATGTTTACTAGAGGATCTTTATCTAAAATAACAAGATCAGCTAATTTCCCATATTCAATCGAACCAATATCTCCACTAACTCCAATGATCTTTGCACCATTAATAGTGGCGGCTCTTAAGGCTTCCATTTCACTCATGCCTCCACTATGCAAAGACCATAGTTCCCAATGATAACCAAGGCCATTAAATTGGCCATGACCGCCCACACCGACTAAACCGCCAGCCCTAATAATCTTTGTTGCGTCTTTAGCTATTTTAGAAAAAGCATATTCATCTTTTCTAAACCAAGGAACTCTGCGAGTTTTAGATTGAATAATATTATCTGGAACAAACCTTTTTACTTTGGGATCATCATGTACTTCTTCTGTAGCATAATAAAAATTTTCACCCCATGGACCTCCATATGTAACAAGTAAAGTTGGAGTGTAAGTCATACCTGACTGTGCAACTAATTCCACAACATCTTTATACAGTGGAGTAATAGGAAAATTATGTTCATTTCCATGAAATGCATCAATTGCATGAGTTAGATCTAATTTAAGATCAAGTGCTCCTTCCGTTGTCGGCATCATACCTAGCTCATTTGCAGCTTGTACAATATAGTTTCGTTGCTTTCTATTTCCTGCTATATATGATTTTAAATTTCGAGTACGATAATGATCACGATATCGTTTCATTAAACCAATAGCTTCTTCTTTACTTTGAAAATTATTTTGCGAAAAAATTCCTGGCCCAGTAGAAAAAGCTCTTGGCCCAATCATTTGACCTGCATCCACAAGATCTTGATAGGCAAAAGGATCATTTGTAGATGTTTGAACATCCAAACCAGTCGTAACGCCCCAAGCCACATTCGCTATGAAAGTCCAATTTTGACGATCTAACAAACCTTTCTTTATTCCAAAATAATGAGCATGTGTTTCAACAAACCCAGGAATAATGGTTTTCCCCTTAACATTGATAACTTTTGCTTCTTTTGGAATCCTTACAGATCGAGTATCACCCACCTTATAAATTCGATTATCTTTAATAATAATTACTCCGTTTCTTATCACCTCATCTCCATCCATTGTAATTATTTTTGCACCTTTCAACGCCACCATTCCTTTTGGTTTAGCGAAATCTGTAATAACAGTAATCTTCGTCTCTATTGCTTTATTTGAAAGTGTTTCAATCTTAGTAGAATCATCTTTGTTTGATTCAAAAGAAATAGAATCGATAGGTAGCCTATAAAAAGTTGAACCAATAGACCAAGTAATGGTATTTCCATTATCTGCCCAATCAAAATAGTCTGCGCCAATATCTGTCAACTTTTTTACTGGTATTGTAGGGCTATTCACATCAACAGTTGGTGCACTCCCACCAACTTTTGGAATTGGTAATATATAAAGTTGATTATTTACCCCAGCTAAAGCCATTGTACGGTCTGGATTAAAACGAATATCTCGTGCATTAACAGGCTCGCTACTACCATAAAAACCTTTACCTTTTACAGCTAAATGTTCACGACGATCTGTTCCATCTAGTCGTACAGAGATTACACCATTGCCTCTTCCTAAAGAGGTAAGGCTATACCCATTCAAATAAATCCTATTAGGATCATTTGTAAAGAAAGGCTTTCCCAGTCCCCTCGAGGGCATAATCAATGTTATTTTTCCACCATTAGCATTTAGGGAAATCAAGTCCATTGGCACCGTTGGACCTCCAAATTCAGCTTGTGTTCTCAATCGATCAATAGCTGATCCTCGAAGTGCAATAATTGTCTTTCCATTAGGGGTAAATATTGGATTTGAATAAAATGCAGTCGTCTTGGTTAACTTTTTAGGTGAACTTCTACCATCGACTTTTATTTTCCAAATATGACCACCACTTGCTTCCCAAGTCACATAAACTAATGACCTACTATCTGGAGACCAAGAAGGATAGAATTCACCTAAGTCACTTTTAGTTATTCGTTTATGTTCTCCAGTTTCAGTATCGGCAACATAAAGATGAGCCAACGTTGAGAATGCTATTTGTTTACCATTTGGAGAGATTACTGGATCCATAATAATTCTTGAAATTATTTGATCATCTTCAATCTCATATGGGAATGTTAATTCAGGTCCAACATCGAGATCTACCTTGGCAGAAAAGTCAATCCTATTAATCTTTTTTGATTTCACATTAATTCGATGGAATTTTCCATCTTTTGTGAAGACTACTTCATTTCCATTCGGTGCAAAATCATAAGTAGGGAGTAAATCTCTTGTAGATCGAGATTCTTGATCATCTCTTAATATTGGATAAACAAGCCAAGTATCTGTCCCTTTGTTAAGGTCTTTTATTCTTAATCCTGTTTCAGTTTTATATCGAGTACCATAAACTATATAATTACCATCCGGAGAAACGATTGGCCTTATACCACTTCCTTCTGCTCGAGTTATTATATCTTCCTTACCCGTGATCATATCACGTCTTTCAATTTGCCATGCAGGAAAACGCATATTGTAACTAAAGCCACCTCGTTTAGTTGCATAATATAAAAATTTATCATCAGGTGATATTACAGGACCCAATGTATTCTTCCACTGATTACCAGGAGTTGTGGGTGATGCTTTAGCTTTTGTAATCTGAATACCAGATCCGCCCTTGATATGATACATCCAAATTTCAAAAGTTCGAGCAGGCCATGAGGTTTGTGACACATAAACATAATTGCCATCATTTGAAAATACTGGGGATGCAAATTGCCCATCATTTGATTTCGTGAGTTGCTTTGGATTACTTCCATCATTATTGGCAACCCATAAATTTTCAGATCCACCTCTATCACTTATAAATGATATCATTTCTCCATTAGGCGAAAAAACAGGTTGAGAATCAAAAGCTATACCTGAAGTAATCCGTTTTGCCTCACCTCCACGAAATGGTATTGAATATATATCGCCTACTAAATCAAAAATAATAGACTTTCCATTAGGTGAAACATCAAGTGACAACCACGTACCTTCATCTGTTGTAAATGAAATAGTACGAGTAGGTTCTAAAGGAAGATTATTTCCTAAGCTATC
>CAYRIG010000179.1:0-3799 GCA_964424315.1 uncultured Dehalococcoidia bacterium
GCAATAATATCTTGTATATTTTCGTAATCAAGTGATTTTGCAAAACAAGTAAAACCGTAATTCATTAATTCATTTGAAAGTGATTGCGCTCTTTCGTAATTACGATTAACTATTGTCAAGCTACTAACTTTTTGGTTTACTAGACCGAAAGCTGCTGCCCTAGCAGCACCACCAGCTCCAAAAATCAAAGCTTTCTTTCCATTAGGATTAAACCCACCATAGTCAATCAAACCCTTCGTAAATCCATAAAGATCCGTATTATATCCCACTAACTGACTATCTTCTTTTACAATAGTGTTAACTGCACCTAACTTTGATGCTACTGAATCGATTTTATCCAACATAGGAATAATTTTCTCTTTATATGGAATTGTTACATTTGCTCCTAAACACAAATCCGCCCTGATTTTCTCTACTTCATCTGCAAGCATAGATTCAGTAACTGAACAAGCAATATAATCTGCTTCAATACCACAATGATCTAATGCAACCTGTTGAAATACCGGAGAAATAGAATGTTCTAACGGGTAACCAATCAATTTGATTTCAAGTCTCAAGACACTTCTCCATTTTTATCTGGAATAATCTAAATAACTCTGCAAAATTATCGAAGCGGCTAATGCATCATCAGTCCACTTACCAATTACCTTTTTTTTATTACGGTTAATTTTATATTCGCTCGTGATTCTCTTAGCCTCTTGTGTTGTAAATCTCTCATCTATTTTAACCACGGGCAATTCAATACTAGCACTAAGCTTTTTTATAAATTCTTCAACTCTTTTAGCCTGAGTACCAATATTTCCAGACAAGGTGTATGGCATACCAACCACTATCTCCTGAATATTGTGTTTATCTATAAGATTTCTTATTTCTACTATATTGTCATGAGATGAGGTTAATGTATCTAAAGGAAAAGCCATAATGCCAGATTCATCACTTAACGCAACACCTGTATTTTTGTCCCCAACATCTAAACCTAAAATGGCCATTTATTTCCTTTTAGTTTCAATAATCAGTTTAGGAATTTCATCTATTGCAGATTTTAACGCTTCAGGGTTTTTGCCTCCTGCTTGCGCTGTAGCAGCACCCCCACCACCTCCACCGTCCATCAATTTTGCAGCTGAACGTGCAATGGACCCGGCATCAAATCCTTCTTTTACTAAATCTGGACTAATCATTACTACTAAATTAGGCCGATCATTTAAAATCGCCCCCAACGCTACGATTCCTCTACCCATTTTATCTCTTAACCAATCACCTATTTCACGCAGTTGATCAGAATCCGTAACTTCTAATATACTCCCTATATGAGGTACACCATCAAGATCCTTTATTTCGTCTAGCAAACTTTCAGCACTCGTGATTGACAATTTTCCTTGTAATTCGCCATGAGACTTTTTTAAATCTTCAAATTCTTGAAGTACTGATTGAATTTTATTTGATAAATCTTTTTCTGGAATTTGTAGTAATCTTGCCAGATCTTTTTGCCTTTTGAACGTTTCTGCAATCAATTGTTCAGCCCGCCGACCACTAACTGCTTCAATCCTACGCATGCCGGAACCTATACTTGATTCATTAGTTATAAAAACAGAACCAACTTCTCCAGTATTGGATACATGGGTACCCCCACAAACTTCATAACTAAATCTATCCCCATTAGCTATCTCCACTAACCTGACTTCATCGTCATATTTGTCACCAAAAAATGCTAATGCGCCATTTTTGATTGCATCAGTATACTTATCTGTACTTTTCATAACTCTCGCATTTTGCCTAATCTTTTCATTTACCAAGGCTTGAACCTGATTGATTTCCTCATCAGTCATTTGTGAAACATGCGAAAAATCAAATCTCAATCTATCTGGAGCTACTAACGAGCCTGCTTGTCTTACATGTGAACCTAGTATTACTCGTAAAGCCGAATGTAACATATGCGTCGCTGTATGATTTCTTGCATTATCTTGTCTCCTAATCGGATTTACGGAAGCATCAACTGCTTCTCCAAGTCTAATTTCTCCCTTAGAAACTGCTCCAAAATGAGAAATCAAACCCGGAATTACAGTTTGAGTATCATTTATTTCTACTATACATGATTTCGTGTTTATCTCTCCTGCATCACCAACTTGACCTCCACCCTCTGGGTAAAAAGGAGTATCAAGCAAAAACAATTCTACAGAGGTTCCTTCTGAAGCTGATTCAACCGCTACATCATCAGCGATAATACCTACAATTACAGAAGAGGTTTTTAAAGTTTCATACCCTAAGAACCTAGTCGCGTTAACCCCTAGACTCTCATATACTTTGATTTTAAACCTATCCCCCCCAAATTTAGCAGATGACCGTCCTTTTTCCTTTTGAAGCTGCATACTTTTGTTAAACCCATCAATATCCACTTCAATATTGCATTCTTCAGCTATTTCCTGAGTGATTTCAACTGGAAACCCATAGGTATCCCAAAGTTTAAATACTACATCCCCAGATAAAGTTTCATTAGCTTTCAAAGAATCACTTAAAACACTGTACCCGGCAAGATATGTACGCTGAAAATTTTGTTCTTCCAATTTTATTACACTAAAAACAAAATCCGCATGGATAGCCAATTCAGGATAAGCAGGTTTCATTTTATTAACTACCTCTTCAGCAATATCACTTAAAAATGAATCCTTTAATCCAAGAGTTATTCCATACCTTATCGCTCTACGTAAAACACGTCTTAAAACATACCCTCTTCCTTCATTTCCAGGAACAACTCCATCAGCGACAAGAAAAGTAGCACTTCTTGAATGTTCGGCTAAAACTCTCATTGCATATGTTTCTTTTTCATCGTCGCCATACACAATCCCAGTTAATTCCGAAACTCTATTGATAATAGGAACAAACAAATCGGTTTCATATATGTTTTTAGTTTTTTGCAATATCACAGCCAATCTCTCTAACCCCATTCCTGTATCAACACTAGGTGCAGGTAAATCTGTTCTACTTCCGTCAAGGTGATGATAAAACTGCATAAAAACTAAATTCCATAACTCGACAAACCTAGTACAAGTCATTTTTTGATTTTCATCGTAATTACTGCAATTAGGACCACAATCTGATTTATGGCAGCCATATTGTTTTCCAAAATCATAATGCAGTTCGCTACAAGGACCGCACGGACCTTCCAATCCAGCAGGGCCCCACCAATTATCTTCATCCCCAAATTCGAATATACGTTCCATAGGAATACCTGCTGAATTCCATAATCTTCTCGCCTCTTCATCAGAATGATGTACAGTTGCTACAAGCTTTTCTTTGGTTATCCCATATGCATCATTTAAACATCCTAATGCAAACTCCACAGCTCCTTCTTTGAAATAATCCCCAATACTAAAATTCCCTAGCATTTCAAATAATGTTAAATGAGTATTATCACCAACCTCTTCTATATCAACCGTCCTAAAAGATTTTTGAGAAGAAGTTAATCGCTTATTTGGAGGGGTTTGTTCACCAATAAAATACGGCTTAAATTGCACCATACCAGCGCTTGTGAGTAGCAAAGTTGGATCACCAACAGGTATCAACGACCCACTTTGAACTCTTAAATGAGATTTACTTTCAAAATAACTTAAAAATTCCTCACGTATTTGTTCACTATTCATACATATATCCTGCCCTTAAATAAAACGACGACTCAGTAATTTTACTTGAGTCGTCGTTTTCCATAAACTAGTTGAATATACTTTAATTCAATTCGTAAACACAATCTAAAAAATTCCATAAACCGACGGTGGCTGACTTAACGGAGACAATGGTTTCTTCT
>CAYRIG010000180.1:0-3788 GCA_964424315.1 uncultured Dehalococcoidia bacterium
TTTGCAGAAGTACTTGGTCTTGAAATTTCCGATGTAATCCCGCAGGTAGGTGACACTGATACGGTGGGATTTACGTCAAATTCTGGCGGTAGTGGCGTAGCTTTTAAAACTGGTATAGCCGCATATTTAGCTGCTAATGATGTAAAAAAACAGATTATTCAGAGAGCTTCTAAAATTTGGGATGTTCCTGAATCAGATGTTGAATATGTAGAAAACACTGTAAAACATAAACATGATGACGAGTTGAAGCTAGGATTTAAAGAAATTGCACGTTTACTACCTGAGACTGGAGGTCCAATCGTAGGAAGAGCCAATACAAATCCTGCTGGTTCAGGAGCATCTTATGCTGCAAATATCATGGACGTTCAAATAGACATGGAAACAGGTAAAATCGACATCGTTAAATGTACTGCTTTTCAAGACGTGGGTACAGCAGTCAATCCAGATACTGTTGAAGGTCAAATACAAGGAGGGACTGCTCAAGGTATTGGATGGGCATTAAATGAAGAATATTATATGGATGAAAAGGGCTATATGCTAAATAATGGGTTTTTAGATTATAGAATGCCAACTACTCTAGATATGCCATATATTGACACGGTAATTTTGGAGGTTTTTAATCCAGCTCATCCATTTGGTGTAAGAGGAGTTGGAGAGGCAAATATAGTTCCACCTTTAGCGGCTATCGCTAATGCAATAAATAATGCTTTAAATATTAGGTTACTTTCGGCTCCCATGAATCCATCTGCAGTGTTACGTGCCATCAAATCAAATAATAATACCTGCTGACACATAAAGGGTTTATATTGTGTAAGCAGGTATTATTACTATAAATACTGTTAATTAAGATTTGCGATATTAACGTATTTCAAGCGCTGTATCTTCTCTGTTTGCATATTCTATAGCCGATCCGTCATATACTGCGATGCCGGAGTATCCTAACAATTCGCTTAATACGAACCATGAATGAGTAGCTCTAACAGCTGTTTGGCAAAGTGTGTATACTTCGTCACCAGACACTATATTAACGCTTGCATAAAGGTCTTTTAATTCTTTGGCTGGTAAAAATGAGCCATCTTCTGCTGCATTTTGTTTCCATTCAACTAGAACTGAACCAGGGATGTGTCCACCTCTTGCATTTCCTCTCAAATTCTTTCCCACATATTCATCAGAACTTCTCGTATCTAAAACTTCTGCTTTACCTTCTATAGATTTAGCAACAGTTTCTAGATCTACAATCAAGTCAGTATTAGGGGTGCCGGTGAATTTATATGTGGATTTAGCTAATGTAGCTGTTTCTTGGGAAGTTGCGTAACCTTTAGCTATCCATAATTTGATGTCACCGTCCAAAAGTTTGGAATCTTTGTGTCCGTAAACATCCATGCCCCATAAAGCTCTAGAAGCCCAAAGACTTTTGATATCGTCGTAAAACACGATAGTATCTGTTGGCTTAACACCATGGTCTGATAATACACCTTCTATGTGAGCTGCTGCTGGCAACATTCCTTTTATTCCATTAACCGTTTGTTGGAAAGTAGTGTTTGCAGGTATGTTTATTGCGCCAGGTATGTGGCCTTCGTTATATTTAACTGGTGCACCGTCTGTAAGGCCTCTAACATCAACAATCACTAAATTGTCGTCGTTAATGTGCTTGTTAAGCCATGCTACGCTTACAATTCTTTCTGAATTTTTGTATCCTTTTGCTGAAACGTCAGTGTCGTCTGAAGTACTAGGTCCTGAATCAGAAGTTGAACATGCTATTAAAGCTAAAACTGCAACTAGCAGGCCTGCTGAAATCAGTATTTTTGTGAAACCTTTGATTGTTTTCAAAATAAATTCTCCTTAATGTTTGAATATTTGAATATCAGAGAAAGCGTTTGATGCGGGTGCACCAAACGCATGGTACAGGTACAGTAATTGTTTGTTGGTATCTTCATTGTGTTTGGTTCCTACTTAATTTGAATTTGTTTGTTTATTCTTTTACCAGGTGTAATTTCCATTCTCCTTGCGATGTCTCTTCAATTTCACATGAATATCCTCTTTTGACAGCTTGTGGAGGAATGGTCATTAGAGCAGGAGCATGGTCAGTTATAACATCTAGCACCTCAACGTTCGGAGTGATTTCGTCGAGTTGCTTATTTGTTTTTAACATAGGAAAAGGGCATATTTCCCCTCGAACGTCTAAAGTTTCTTGATTATCCATTAAATATTTCTCCTGTTAATTAAATTTCAGTTTCAATAACCAATTATTAGTTTCAGACTTTGAAATTGAGCATTTCAATTTGCCTTGCATAGCTTTCATTGGTGCGATTGCTATAATATTTTCTTGGTCAGTTTCTATTTCCGTATCTGTTCCTAATTTAGTAACCTCTATTAATTTATCTAGTTGTTCTAGTTGATCTTTGAAAGGTTTTCCTATGAATGAATGTTTTTGGAATTCCATATTAGCCTTTGGTTTTTCATTAAAATTAGATATGCTCATATCATTCTCTTAATTATTTTTGTTCCTATGAATGATCCAAGCGTCAGAGATAGCCCAAATACCCAGCCACTTAAGCTTAGTGATGGAATTGATGAGAAAAGAGCTCCTATTGTACATCCTATTGCTAAACCTGACCCGTATCCCATAAATATACCTCCCCCTATACCTTGTAAATACCTGATAGGTGTAGGGGGAATACGTAACTTGAATTCACCTGAAGCTGTCGAACCAATTACAGAACCCACTATTGTTCCAAAAGTCATTGCAATACCGGCGGTTAATAATGTTTCTCCTCCACTTCCTACGCATCCACCTAAATCATCCAGGCCTTTTAAAACCTGTGGTCCAATTCCAGTTTCAACTAATGCGGTATTTGTTAGTTCGAAAATGCCGCCTGTAACTCCAAATGGTTTTTTAACAATAAACATTATTACCGCTAATCCTCCCAACACTGCACCACCGAGTCCAACTGACCACCCGTCTATGAAAAACGATTTGTAATATAAAGATAATTTCTCTTTGAAAGACATAGCTAATTGATTGTTTTGGATAGCAGGCATATTAGGAATCGAATTTTTGGATTCCCACCAATTTATCAATAAGAAAATCAAGGCTAAAGCCAACAGGGTTATTGAAAGAGCACCAAAATAGCCTATTTTACCTAGTTTTGGTAGCCATATTTGGGGTTCGTTGGTGATAACTAATTCGTACCACCAGTTCCAAGTCAAAATTAAAGCTCCCATTCCCACTATTATTCCCATTAAAGAACTAACAGATGTTAGATAACCTTCACCGAGTCTATATAATGTACCTGATACACATCCACCTGCAATTACCATTCCAAAACCGAAGAAAAGCCCACCAACTATAGTAGATATTCCTACTGGAAAAACATGGGCATCGGTTGCGACATCTCCCGTTAATATATTTGGCGTTATCCAATGCATTATTGCAGTAAATCCAATACTTGATACGATTAAACCAAGTATTATGCCTTTCATGTTGGCGCCACTGCCGAAAAGAAAAAGATCTCTAAACCCTGACGCGAAACAGAATCTACTACGTTGTAATACGAATCCTGCAATGTTTGATAACAGCCAAATGGCTGCAAAAGTGTGATCCACAGATGCTAAGAACCATGTCCCAATGATAGACATAGCAATGATAATTCCACTGATAGTGAAATTATTTGTATTTAAATTAAATGTTTTTATTTTACTTTCGGTCGACGTTGACATTAAAAATTCCCATAAAAAAAGACCTCGCTATTTTGTGAGGTCTTAAAATTCCAGTTATTTAGTATTAT
>CAYRIG010000181.1:0-3777 GCA_964424315.1 uncultured Dehalococcoidia bacterium
AGCAAACTGCTCAAAGATGTGCTCGAAAAGGCGATTGTATTTATAGATGGGAGTAACTTATATCACAGTCTTTCAGAAAACTGTAATCGGTTTGATGTTAATTATGAAGCACTTGCACAAAAACTAACTGAAGGAAAAGAATTATTCAGGATATATTATTATAATATTATGAGAGATGCCGATAAGAATCATCAGGCTTATCATGATCAGCAGAAATTTCTTAGTGCTCTGTATAATACACCTTATCTAGAAGTCAAATTAGGTATTTCTAAGCAAAGAGGTGAAACATCGGTAGAGAAAGGCGTTGATATAATGATGGCCACTGATTTACTTAAACTTGCTTGGGAAGATTCCTATGATGCAGCTATTTTAGTATCTGGTGATGGTGATTTTGCCTATGCTGTTAAAACAGTTAAGGATTTAGGTAAGCACGTGGAAGTTGCTGCTTTTGAATCCAATTTGTCATGGGAGCTTGCGAATATTGCAGACAAAAGACATTTTTTTGATACTGAATATTTTAGCAAATTGTGGAACAACAAACCTAATGCTAAGGCATCTTCAACTGCTAATAAACCAAAACGTTCAAGATGGAGCCTAGGTCTTAAGAAACCAGTAAAGAGAACGGTTTCAAGCGAAAAAAAATAATCGCCCAAAGAGGGATTTATTTATAAAGCCTCAGGTGAGTTTGCTATTGTTTCCAGATCTTCCCTAGAATAAGACCCTAAGCTTCTAAAATCCAATTCAGTATAGTTTTTGATCCATTGCAAAGTTATTTTAGATGCTTTGTTGTAATATTCTGTGGGATATTCGGGTCCAAATTGTTCTGTTCTGATTTTTAATATGTCATCGAGTTCTTCTTGTACTATAGATTTTACAAGGTTCGCATTGTGAGTTTCTCCAGTACTTGAATCTTTCACTGAGTGTATGATTCTTTGGGCTATCTGTGCGACTGACATTCTGCCAGTTGCCAAATCTTCCATTAATGGCCCATGTATTCCTGGTTTACCTTCTAAACTATCGATTCCTTTTGCACCTCTGCCTCTTAACCATCCTTCTACATATTCGATAACCATCCGAACATTTCTATGAGTACCTTCTATTGTTATGGGGCCTTCTGGAACTTCAATTGATATTGGATAATTGTCAGGATTTGACATAGATTCGGTAGGTTTCCATCCTGATGACCTAAGAGATTTGAAAGGTTCTGCAGCAGTTTGCATGTGGAATATGTGAGCCACCCATCCACGTAAGAATCCTTGTTCAGCTTCCCATTGTTTGTCTCCCTGTATTGATTGAGCTGCTGCATCGTTAATCTCTTTGTCTTTCGATGGCAAGGCTGTAGCCATTCCGCCTATAGCTATTCCTCCTCGGTTGAGACATGTTGCAACAAGCCTTCTAAAGATATTGGAAAGAAATGGAGTTGTTTTTATATCTACTCCAAATCTATCCGGCCAAACAGAGTTTGGATTTGTCATTACAAATTCAAATATGCTTGCCTTGAAATCCCATCTTGCTGCATTTAATCCAACTGCATACGGTCCTAAAGCGTAAAGAACTTCATCCATTTGGAAAGCTAATGGTAGAGATTCAATCAAAGGAATTGCTCTTATAGTAGAAGATTCATCAATGTTCAAATATTTTTTACTAAAATCAAAAAATTCTCTCCAAAATGCTGCATCCTTTGCAGATTCCATTTTGGGGAGATAGAAATATAAGCCGCCACCTTGATTTATCTGTTCTCGCCCACAGTAATACATTGTTAATCCTGCTCCTAATAAACACGCAGGGACAGGTTGATTATTGATTTTAACGTCAGGCTCATCAAGATGGATCCCTCTTTCTCTATGCATGAAAAAAGGGATTTTCCCTGGAGCAAGTTTATATTCTTTATCTCTAGCTTTGTCATAGTGTTCAAGGGTTCCTTTTACAGCAGCTAACCTGTTTCTCGCTGCTGTAACGGTATCTAAAAGCGTATGTCCCGCTGCATCTTCATCATCATCTAGGTCTCCTTCTGCTCTTTTACCACCAGGACCTGGATTAAGTGCGTTAATGAACATCCCTGTAATTGATGCGGGTCCTGTAATCTCTATTCCTGGTTGTTTTAAGTCTTCGGGAACAGGTGGGACTGTCCAATCGGCGGGGACTTGTGAGATTTCGTTGTTTAAAGGGAGTGCTTGATTATCTAAGCAATACTTTAAAACATCATTTCGTTCTTGTCGTAGCGAATGGATCACTTTTGTGAATCTATCGTTCAGTGCAATTAGGTACTCAAGAAAATCAGGATTCAAAATTTCATCGCCTCCCTTAACTTGGGCGATATCCACTTGTTGGCTTAAAGACATGTTCGTACTCCTACTTATCATTCCGTCTTCAAAAATGACGGGTATGTTATCACATTTAATCATGTTACTTCATTTCATATCTGGTAACAAATAGCTTTTATCTATGCAATAAGTAATGCCTTTGTTATACTCGTTCAGTTGGCTGTTTTCTAAATGAAATTATTAGCCAATGATTGAGTTTTGGAGAATAATCTTGAGTGTATTTGCTGTATTAGGTGGCCAATGGGGAGATGAAGGTAAAGGTAAGGTAGTTGATTTTTTATCGGAAAAGGCTGATATTGTTGCTCGTTTTTCCGGTGGAAACAATGCCGGCCATACTGTTATCAACGATAAAGGTGAATTCAAATTACACCTAGTACCTTCGGGAATATTTTGGCCGAATATTAAAGTGGTCATAGGAAATGGCACTGTTGTAGATCCAGAAGGCTTACTGCAAGAGATAGATACACTGACTGAAGCCGGTATTGATTTAGCTAATAGGTTAATTGTAAGTGACAGGGCGCATGTTGTGATGCCTTATCATCGTATCTTAGATGTGTTATCAGAAAAAGCAAAAGGCGATAATGCTATAGGTACGACAGGTAAAGGTATAGGACCTGCCTATACGGATAAAGTTTCTAGAATTGGAATCAGGCTTGGGGACTTATTTCAAAAGGATCTTCTTGCTAGCAGGCTAAAAGAGGTTTTGAGATACCATAATGCAATTATAGAAAATGTATATGATAGTGAACCAGTATCATTTGAAGATGTACTTGAGAAATGCAATCTATGGGCGGATAGATTAAAAGAATACATTGGTTCAGTTGAGCACATAGTATTTGATGCCATTACAGAAAATAAAAATGTTCTTATAGAAGGAGCCCAAGGTGCTCTACTTGATTTGGATCATGGGACATACCCGTATGTCACTTCATCGCATCCAACAATAGGTGGAGCATGTACAGGTTTAGGTATACTGCATGATCAAATAGATGTAGTGTTGGGTGTATTTAAAGCATATAGCACTAGAGTTGGAAGTGGTCCGTTTGTGACCGAACTTCATGGTGGAGTAGGAGATGAGATAAGGAATTTAGCTAATGAATTTGGCACAACCACAGGCAGACCTAGGAGAGTTGGATGGTTTGATTCGGTAGCGGCTAGATATAGTGCAAGGGTCAATGGGTATACTTCGTTGCTTTTAACAAGGTTAGACGTTTTAGATGGTTTTGATTCAATTAAAATCTGCACTTATTATGAACTAGATGGTAAAAAAGTAACTGATTTTCCTGGTAATGCTGGATTGCTTGAAAGATGTAACCCCGTTTATGAAGATGTCCCTGGTTGGGATTTACCTACTGCTGGGGCAACTAATACAAGCCAGCTTCCAAAACAAGCATTAGATTATATTAAGATGATAGAAGAGTTAGTTGGTAAACCTATAGATATTATTTCTACA
>CAYRIG010000182.1:0-3776 GCA_964424315.1 uncultured Dehalococcoidia bacterium
GTAACCAGAGTTTATAGGCCCCTAAATCAAGGAAGGAAATTGTAATGAAATTAGTAGGACATGTAGAAGTTACAAAAGGTTATGAGCATTGGAAAAAAGTATTTTTATCTCATGAATCAAAAAGAAAAGAATACGGAATAGAAACTGTTTTTACTGGAAAACAAGCTGACAATCCAAATATAGTTCATGTTTGTCTAGAAGTTCAATCAATGGATAATCTTCAGGAGTTCATGAAAGACCCTGAAAATGGAAAAGTGTTCATAGAAGCTGGCGTCAAAGTAGAAACTCAAGTTATGATTCCTATTATCGAATGATTTAAACCCCTTCTCTGGGGCAAATGGTATCTATCTGACATAAACGCCTAAAACCTCTATATAGATGTCCTCGTGTTAACGTCAGTATGAATAAGTAGGGCTTTAGACCTGATGTCCATGGCTGCCGGAGTATTACCTCAACCTTATAGTGAACAACAATAACCAATCGCCGATGGTCGCCGTGGGCTATTAACTATTAGTGGGATACCGTTCGGGCGTTGAGATTTTTAAAAACCAAGGAGTAAGTGGTTTAATTCATTTCATTACCCCTTGGCTATTCTATTTTACCTTGTTGTGTTACCTCAAAACTTGGCAGAACTTGGCATATTCAACACCTGCGTGCGTAATCAGGCGTGAGGGCAGAAGTATCAAACTCTTGATGAAAATAATCATAGGCGTTGTGACTTTACTTTGGGTCATAGTATTGGTTTTGCCGCAATGATTTGGTTGTTTTGGATTCGGTAAAGAAATTCTTGCAGAAATGCAGGGACTTTTTGCGATCAGTTCACTCTGCTCTTCTTATAGTGAATATTCCCAAGATAACCAAAATTAGGCTATTAATCACCCATATAGGTGGCACAATGTCTCCCCCGAAGTCTGCTAACTGCTCACCATTCAAGACAGCAAGAAAAGCAAACATTACGAAGGAGGTAAGTATTAATAAACCCGATAGCCATTTAGGGAAAAGCTTGGTCCGTAAATAACCTATCCCAGTTATGGATATTCCAAGATACATAATAGACCATCCTGTCCACGCGAGCGCTTCTCCCATTTTTTCAGAGTCGCCACCTAATTCCGCACTATTTATAGCATCTGAAACAAGCCCCATAATCAAACCAACAACTATTATTATTAACCCTGCGTCAATGAAAGTATTTCTTGCAACATTCCTTGTCATCATAAAAGCTAGAGGGAGAGTAAGTAATGCATAAGCGGCAAATTTTTCTGTATGCCCCTTATCTAGAAGTCCTGTTTCGCCTAGAGCCATATAAGCAACGATTGAACCCAGACCAGCGATTATAAACAGTATCCCATTGGCTATTTTATTTGTCATAATTTGCCTCTCTAATATTTTTGTATCGTTTTAAATATACATATAACAATAACCTTGGATTAATGTCAATTTAGATTATATTAGGTCTATTAACCTTGTGCCCAACGTATCAGTGGGTAAATCTGTTGCCTAAATCACGACAATTAGGCTCCTCTCAAACCTCTCCCAATCCCATTCATCACCCCAACCTGGCGACTTAGGATAATTGACAACACCATCGGATGAACTGGATTCCACAGTCCGATTTCTTCTACCTCAGGTCAAACAAATTTTCGAGAATACTAAATAGCGATAACCAAGGAATAAGTGGAAGAGTCGTTAAGACTCATTACCCCTTGGCTATCCCATATATTTTACCGTGTTGTTACTGTTACTTCACAAATCAAAACTTGCAGAATCGGGGGAAGGGGGTCGAATCCTCTCCCCCGCTCCAATCTCAATTTGTTTATACTTTATGATTTGCTTCTAATTACAGCTATTCCTAGTAAAGTACTAAATATAACCCAACCAAACCAACTAATCATTCCCACTATATCTTGCATAGCAAACACATTAACAATATTTGCTATACCAACTATAAGAAAACCAAAACTTACAATATTTAATAATATCGCTGGTTCTAATTTATTCTTTGCATCCCTAATAGCTCTACCTAAAGCTATTAAAGCTATACCAAACACTATATCCATTAAACCTAAATCCGTAGTACCTGCTACAAATATAGTCAAGGCTTCTGCAGCTTCAGTTCCATGATAAGAAAGTGCACTAACAAAAGAATTAGCGCCAAACAAGTTAATTGTCCCAGAAATTAAAATTAGTAAAGCTGATAAGTTACCTAGAAAGGGATTATCACTATCAGAGCCAACACCTCTAGAAAACATAACGTAAGAAGCAACTATAAACGTAAAGCTTAGTCCAGCAATACTAATTAATAATTTATTAATCATTGCATTTTCTGCTACGTTATTAAGAAATGCTTCAGAGCCATCATCTGCCCCTCCTCCAACTACCATCCAAATATACATCCATAAAGCGGTCATAAGAATTGGTAAGATGGCTAGGCTCCATCCAATAAATGTTTTTTGACTAATATTCATAAAAATCCCCTTTTTTAATAAATTTATAGATATAGTATCAAAATCAATGGATTTAGAGTATTGTATGGTGTGAATAGCACCTCAACTTGATAGTGAACAAAAATAACCACCACCGATGGCATTTTTTCAAAAAGATCCAAATCGTTTTATCCATGTATCCTGTGCGGGCAGGTTAACAGGGTTTTTAGCACGGTCCAGATAATAACGGTGCATCGGAAGGTAGGCATTATATGCAACTGATAGGTCTAATATTGCATCAAATGAAAAATCTATTCTCACGTCAATTGGGAACGCTTCGCCCGGCACTGCGACCATAATACAAGCGGATCTTTCTGGAAGTAAAGCCCCGTCTGAACCTGTTTGCCCACCTGTTTCCTTACCAGATTTTAATGATGCAATCATCCGGTCAGCCAGACTGGAATTTTTGTCAAACTTTTCGAAAGTTTCGACCATAGTTTCGAGTACATTTTCATTAGTAAGAAAATTTCCGACCGCGATTGAGTTTTTACTGGATATGGATCCAGCAAAAGGTTTAGTTTTTCTGCCAGTATGAACTTTTGGATTACCTAAATTAGCTAATAATGCTATTTGTCTAAAGTCGGAATATGAATCCGATTGGATTGCTCCGTCAAACGCGTTATCGGTTTCTTCTCCTTGTTTTAGGCGGTTTAAAAGATTTTTACCAATGGCAGGATTTGTTGCAGCCTGTGAAGTTACTACTGCAATACCTGGTAGAATTTGTGGACATGTGGCCCCAACTGCCAGCGAATAGGTTGCTATAGCGATTCCCAGATCACCATTTTCTGGATCACGTCCCAGGATCGAAAAAGTCATAATTTTCCCTTTGAATTTTATTTTGGGGTTACGAAAAATAAGTCGATTAATACGTTCGTAATAATTATCATTATCATAAACGAAACAATTACTATTTCTTAATCTTTTGGTTAACGTACAAAAACATATTAATATGGTTTCATAATCATACTTTCTTAGTATTTTTGGGCAATGATTGTATTATTCAGTATTTTGTGCCTCCACCAATGGTATGTTTACCCAATTTGGCTGTTAACAAATTAAAATAATGTGAAGAAAATAAAAATGAATAAAAAGGTCTTTTCCTTGCTAAAGTCATGGGTATTTTTGTTATCTACCTTTCTTTTAGTATGTTCAATTTTTGGTGGATATTATTTTGGCTTGATTCTTTTCGAACCTGATAAAACAATTGAAGATAAAAGAGTGGCTGTCCCAGTAAAAAGAGGAGATTTAGAAGACAAAGTAACTGCATCAGGAACTATTACATTCCCGAACATC
>CAYRIG010000183.1:0-3771 GCA_964424315.1 uncultured Dehalococcoidia bacterium
TTCTGATGTGTCTTTAATGGCGAAACAAACTCCTTCCAAGACTGCTTTTGTAAAGTGAGATAGGCGATGTTCAGAATGAATACCAAAAAACACTCCTCTAGCTTTTGAATTGTTATGTGGAGTTCGTTCTCCGTTTAAATATGGAAGAAATATTAAACCTTCAGCCCCCGGACCTATTTGGGAACTCTTTTTTACCAAAGATTCATAGGTTTCTTTACTAGCGAAATTTTCTTTCAACCATTTAAGTGAATTTCCGGCAGACAATATAGTTCCCATAAGGTACCACTTATTACTTAAACAATGGGTAAATAGATGTAAATTCATTTCCTGCGTTACATTAGGTTTACATATAGGTGTCAATAATGTCCCCGAGGTACCTAAGCTGGATTGGCTTTGTCCCGTTTTGATAACCCCACTACTAACAGCTCCAACAGCATTGTCTGCACCTCCAAACACAACTGGTATTCCTTTTTTAAGACCTAATTCGGAAGCTACAAGGTTTGAAACAGATCCACAAATATCTGTAGAGTCACAAATTGGTGGAAGAATATTAGAGTCGATCTTTAAGGCTTCCAATAATTCATTTGACCATTTTCTGTTTCTGACGTTATAGAGTATTGTTCCAGCTGCATCTGAATGGTCTGTTCCCAGTTCACCTGTTATACGATATCGGATGTAATCTTTAGGCATTATGACTCGATCAACTTTTTCATAATGATGTGGTTCGTTTTCCTGCAGCCATAATATTTTTGGAGCAGTGAATCCTTCAAGAGCTAAATTTCCTATTTCATTGTAAAGAAAATCCATCCCAACTGAATCATGAATGTGTTTACATTGTAAAGTTGTACGAGAATCGTTCCATAAAATAGCGGGCCTGATACTATCACCTGAATTATCAAGAAAAACGGAACTGTGCATTTGTCCGGTAATACCTATACAAGATATATCTACAGGGTAGGGAAGTGATAAAGAATCGCATAGCACCTTATTTATAGAACAAATGGTGTTTTGCCACCATGTTTCAGGGTCTTGTTCAGTCCATGTTGGGTTTACATGAATTACATTCTGCTGCGTCGTTGCTTCGGATAAAATGTTGCCTGCAGTGTCTATAAGGAGTACTTTCACTCCACTTGTTCCAACGTCTATCCCCATAAAAACAGATTGCTTTTTCAACCTTAAATCCTCACACAGTATGAATATTTTTTCAAAAAACCAATATTGTTTTCAACCTATAAAACGTTTCGAATTAAGAAACAATCAAAAATATCTTTAAATTGAAGATATATAACGTGTTGGAAAAATATTTTACTTCATTTTTTTCAATTTCAATTTAATTTTACTCAAGTGAATGTTTTTAAGGTAATCCTGTTTTTGCTTGATTCTTTTATTCAATTTTTCTTTAGCTTTTGATTGCTTGTTCATAGATATTCCCTATGATGTACATCTGATACTTTCAACATAATGGATCAAAATTACAATCAAAATTCACGTTTGATAAAAAATGTTCCGTCCCATATATATCCATCTTCATGAAAATGTTGGATTCCATCAATATTTTGTACACCATTCTGTGCCAAAAACCGAATGAACTTGCCTTTCACTACTTTTCCTGCATGAGCAGATTGAGTCAATTTACCATTTTTTTCAATCATGAAATTAATTTTTACCTGGTTTTTATTACAAATTAATGCCTTTCTATGTGCGGCCGGTAACAAATCTAAAATTAGTTCTTCGTTTTCAATGTGATGAGTAATATCAAACTTCCAGAATTGGGCTAAAGATAATACTTCCATTTTCAGTTTATAATTAGGTATTAATGTATCGGGTGATAAGATTCCGAAAAGGCCGCTGAGAATCCTCATATTTTGATTGATATAAGTTTGTGCGATTACATCCAACGATTGCCAATCAAGATGTTTGAAAACAACACCTGTGTACCTTTCAATCGCAAGGGAGCATTCATTATCAAAAATGTTCAAGTTATCTTTATGTAAAGCTGCTGATTTGTCCGGAGTAGTTCCGTAAACGGACTGTATTTGTTTGTCGTCTAATTGATTTAATTTGTTGAGAATTATTTTAACTTGCTTATTATAAAAGAAATTCGTTTCTTTGAATTTCTTGTTTACAGTATTTACAGAAGATTTCCCTTCACTTGGAGGAGTTAAAATTAACATGTCTTTCCCAATATAAAATATATTTAAATGCCCGAATCTTTATTTATCTAATAGTTTTTGAAGTAATGATTTGATTGCTTTTAACTCTTTTAATATTTGAACATCAATTGGGTTGGAAACATTCTGTTTTTCGTTGTTGACAGATGATAATGTCGAATCTGATTCAGGAACTCTCATTCCAAGTGTTTCTCTAATTTGTTGCCTTATTTCGTTACGCGATTGTTCGTATTCTTCAGGAGTTGGCATAATCAAAATCTACATCAATATAGTTGATATTTTTATTCAATTTTGGGTTCTCCAGTGTCTAAACAAAGGTTTAATTTTTTCAGGTAAATTGTTAAATACGTCGTTAGGTATCAACCCTTGTTCAGGCTCTATTATTCCAGGTCCTGGTTCTTCAACCATGCGTTTACGGGTATCTGACCCTGGCATAAGCGAATCAAGATTAAGCCACCATGGAGCAAACCTCACAGCTACTCCAACTCTTGGTTTATCACCTAGATTTGTAGCAGTGGCATGCCATAAACGGCTGTCGAAAAATAAAACACTGCCTGCATCACCTGTTGCATGCATCTCAGTAGGGTATGATTTTAATGGATCTATACCCATATCACCCGACGGATTGTTATTGGATCGATGACTACCAGGTACGATTAATGTTCCTCCGGTTTCGGCTGAAAATGGTGACAACATCCAGATGGTCGTCAAATGTGTAACAGCATCATGGTAAGGAGCTTGGATATGTCCCGCATTATTTTGATTAAATGGCCAGTCAGAATGCCAAACACCTCTGTCATTACCGGGGTTGTTGATAATAGCGGTAGTGAATGAAATTTTAAAATGTTCACCTATAAAGGATTCAACTACTTTTAATACCCCGTCGTGACAAAGATAAGGTGCTAAACTTTGGTCTTTTGACATTAAACTGGTTTCAGAATTTACCCCTTGATTTGGGTTTCCTTTCGTAATACTGCTTTTTTGTACACTTTTTCTGACTGAATCCACTTCATCAACAGGTATGACTCCAGGTTCAACGTGCCAACCATCGATCTTCAAATGTAGAAGAATATTTTCTATATTCATTTAAACCCCTTATCTATTTTGTGCGAGATTATTACTTATTATGCCTAGAACGCAATATTTCTGCTGCAAAAACTTCATTACAGATTTTTTGATAAGCTTCATCCACCGGTATTTCAGCAGCACTACCAGGAGCAAAGCCACAGTCCGGATGTAATGTGATACGTTGAGGTTCTACAAATTCGATAGCTTGTTCGACTCTGTCTGCAATTTCTTCCGGAGTATCTATATGTTCTCCTCTGCAATCTACGCACCCTAACCCGATATCAAATTTTTCATCAAGTTCAAGAAATACACTTTTGTCCCCAGCAACAGGAATAGCAAATTCAAACATAATCATGTCAAATGCGAGGTCATTCAAAAAAGGTATAATGGGCGAATAGCCTCCTTCAGCTATCCAACCTGATCTGCCTTTATTGCGACGACAAAGGTGTAGAGCGATGTTTATCCCATCTATTCCGTCTGTCCCGTCAACTCCGTCTAATCCATCTACACCATCAGCTCCATCTAATCCATT
>CAYRIG010000184.1:0-3441 GCA_964424315.1 uncultured Dehalococcoidia bacterium
GCATAAACATGAAACATTAAGTTTTTTCCTACTTGACCTGATGAATTTGAAAGCCCATTTGGATGATCGTTTGAATGAGAATTAAGTAATATTCTAGGAGTACCTACTCCGTTCATAGCTAGGACTATTCCATTTGCGGGCTGAAAATGTTCTTTATTATCTTTATCGAAATATAAGGCACCTGTAACGTTCCCTTTATTATCCGTTTCTATCTTACTTACTCTTGCTCTAACTCTTAATTCCGCACCATTTTTTATTGCATAAGGTATATATGTAACATCTGAACTTGCCTTTGCTTGTCGAGGACATCCATAATTAAGAGGTCCACACATGTTACAAGCTTTTCTTCCTTTGTAGTCTATAGAATTTACATTTGCATCAGACGGCCACCAGTGCCAACCTAACCCATCAAAAGCTTTTGCAATTAATTTTCCATCTTCACCTAAAGGTAAAGGAGGCATTTGCCTAGGTGATCTTTTGGGATTTGCAGGGTCTCCATTGATACCTGATACACCCATCATTTCATCATTCTTATCATAAAAAGGTTCCAAGTCCCAGTATGTGATTGGCCAATCACAAGCTAGTCCATCTAAAGTTTTAACTTTGAAATCAGATGGGTGGAAACGTGGGGTACTTCCAGTCCAATGAATTGTGCTCCCACCAACTGCATTGAACATTAATGGGTTGATATCGGTATCATCGGTATTTATGGGGTAATCATTAGAATCTTTTCTGACATTTGGATTGAAATTCCATCCATTCATGGATAATTCTTCCCAATTAGGGTGGTTTACTGGATATTGATCAGCTTGAATACTTGAGCCTTGTTCAAGACATACTACTTTGAATCCAGATTTGGATAAGTCCCACATAACAGCCGCACCTGATGCACCAGCACCAATAATTAAAATATCAGTTTTGTCATGTTGAATTACCATTTTGATTTACCTATTGTTTTTCGATTATCTGACATAATATTTAAGAGTTCAGATCTGATCTAAATTTTATTATATAATCGGGTCCAATCTCATTTTGAACTCAACCAATATTAGAAACAATTTTAATAGAACAACACCCGGTTTACATGAAAAAAATTAGATTTATGGACACATCATTTCGTGACGGTTTTCAATCATGTTATGGTGCGAGGGTTAAAACGAAAGACTTTTTACCTGTACTAGAGGCTGCAGTCCATGCGGGCAATGACAATTTTGAGATAGGTGGTGGTGCTCGATTCCAAAGTCTATATTTCTATTGTCAAGAAGACGCATTCGATATGATGGATGCTGCCAGAAGTGTTGTAGGGCCTAATCTTAACCTTCAAACTTTATCAAGGGGAGCTAATGTTGTTGGGCTAGAGTCACAGTCAAGAGACATCATAGATTTACATGCAAAAATGTTTAAAAAGCATGGCGTGACCACCGTTCGAAATTTTGATGCTCTAATGGACATAAGGAACTTAGCCTATTCAGGGGAATGTATTACAAATGCAGGTTTAAAGCATCAAGTAGTCATTGCACTTATGGGATTGCCTCCAGGATTAAATGAAAGCTATTTCCACACTCCAGAATTTTATACCGATAAACTGAAAGAAATATTAAATTCAAATATACCTTTTGATAGTGTCGCTTTTAAAGATGCATCAGGCACCACGAATCCAGTAGTAGTGTACCAATCCATAAAAAATGCGAGGAAATTGTTACCTGCAGAAACAATAATTCAGTTTCATACTCACGACACTGCAGGGATGGGAGTCGCTGCCAACTTTGCAGCAATTGAAGCAGGGGCCGACATTATAGACTTATCAATGGCTCCAGTAAGTGGAGGAACTTCGCAAGTAGATATTCTTACTATGTGGCATAGATTAATGAACACAGAGTACTCTCTAGATATTGACCCGGAAAAAATTCTAGAGGTAGAAAAAATGTTTATAAATCAGATGGATAAATATTACATGCCACGGGAAGCAATCACGGTTAATCCCGTCATACCATTTTCTCCCATGCCTGGTGGAGCTCTAACTGCAAACACACAAATGATGCGTGACAGTAATTCGCTTCATCTATTTCCAGAGGTAATTAAGAACATGAGAGAGGTTGTTGCAAAGGGAGGCTATGGATCATCGGTTACACCCGTATCTCAATTTTATTTCCAACAGGCATTTGCTAACACAGTACAAGGAAAATGGTCAACAATTACAGAAAATTATGGGAAAATGCTACTTGGATATTTTGGTAAAACGCCAATTGAACCTGACCGAAAAATTAAGAGGATGGCCTCCAGTCAGCTAAATCTTGAGCCAACGGAGGAAGATGTCCACGATATTAATGACCGTAATTTAAAATTAGGAGTAGATTTCAACAAAAAACTGTTGGATAAAGAAGGATTAGAAACCACAGAGGAAAATATTTTTATTTCCGCAACCTGTGGTTCAAAGGGAATTTCATTTCTGAAAGGTGAAGGAAAAGTTGGCATTAGATATAAGGAAGATGTGAAACCTATTTCTGATGATGTTACTTTTTCATCTTCCAGTTCTTATAAAATACGAGTCAATGATGATGATTTTGATGTTACTGTCTATTCAGAATAAACAGCACTAGAGCAGTTTATACTAGTTTTAATACAAAAATTTAATCTTCAGATTATCTGATTGATACCATGATGTTTTTGACGAAACTTCTTTATATCACAATGAAGTTTTTCATCCTTAAAACTCCAGAAAATTGATTTGTCCCACAAATTGTTATCAATATTTGGATAATCAGACCTACAATGGCTTCCCCTGCTTTCTTTCCTTAACCTCGCAGAACCAACCATTAATTTTGCAACCATAAGCAAATTCTCTGTTTCTAAATTCTTTAGCAGAGCTTTCGCGTTGCCATATGGGGCGTTCAAAATAGTTTCTTGGATTAATTCTTCGATTTCATCGTACATTTTATCCAAACCCTTTTGGTTTCTTTCAACAATAAGATTTTCTGCAGCTAAAGATTTCAACTTCTTCCTGACTTCATAATAATTAGGCCCGTTGGAACTATTAAATCTACTCAACCTGCTGGTAATTCGATCTATAGAAGAGGAAGATTTTATATGGTCTGACCCTTTAGAAAACTTAGCAGCCTGTTTACCTGCTCTTGCACCAAATACGCTTGATTGAGAAATCATTCCCCCTCCCAATCTATCTGCTCCGTGAGGGCCAGCTATAGTTTCCCCTACCGCAAAAAGACCCTTTATATCCGTTGATCCGAATTCATCAACTTTTATTCCTCCATTAACTGCATGGGCGGAATGAGCCACATCAATTTGCTTAATTGGATCTTTTCCAAGTGAAATAGGTCCTGAGTTGGGAGGACTATGCTGCGGTCTCGATTGTTGTATATTTGATAAATCTACTTCACTAAAATCAACACTAACCCCTCCTTTGTTAGATCCCGTTCCAGATCT
>CAYRIG010000184.1:3451-3769 GCA_964424315.1 uncultured Dehalococcoidia bacterium
CGTCACAAAACCCTCAGATATCTGGAGCACTTGCATCTCTGAATGGCAATATCTATCCACTTGGAAGCATCTCTACTACTGAAAGGGTAATGATGAGTTCTCATTTCAAAAGATTCTTCTACTGTAGATTTTTCAGGAATTAAATCTACTAAAATGTCCTTACCTGTTGAATCTATTAATTTTGGATTCAATGTCCAAAAAGTACCTCCGACCTGAGAATCTAAAACTTGTTGAAGTTCTTTAGATCTACTGTATATTGTTCGAACCATATACTGCATAAACTCTAAGTTGGTTAGTGATGCCCCAACCCTAATAGCC
>CAYRIG010000185.1:0-3763 GCA_964424315.1 uncultured Dehalococcoidia bacterium
TGCAAGGGCTCTGAAGTCTTTTGAATTATGGCAATTATTTAATTTTTTAAACATATTTCACTCCAGTTCCTATTATTGTAATTTATGATTAATTGTTTCAATTCCATATGGTTTAGTATCTACTAAAATACTATAAAACGGATTTTTATGTTAGTACGGTAAACAGTATAAATTGTTAAGCATCACGGTGAATTCCAGTATTGAAAATATCATCGCGGTGATTTTCTAAGGAAATCAAAGTCACATCCTTGTGGTGCTTGAAGAACGTGCTTTTTGTAAAGCTCAGTATATCCGGAGTCGGTTGTTATTTTTTTGGAATTAACATTTTTTAAACGGGCTTTCATTTCTGAGGGGTCTACCAATAAATCAAGGCTGCGTTTATCTATGTTTAGTTCTACAGTATCTCCTGTTTTTACCGCTGCCATAGGACTATTTTCCAATGCAGATTCAGGTGCAGTGTGTACTACAACTGTTCCGAACGCCGTTCCGCTCATTCGTGCGTCACTTATTCTAATGATGTCACGAATGCCTGCTTTTAGTAATTTATCAGGGATTGGAAGAAAACCCCATTCAGGCATGCCTGGAGCTCCCTTAGGTCCTGAATTTTTTAAAATTAATATGTCTTCAGACTTTATATTTAACTTCTCATCGTTAATTCTTTGCATTAAATCATCATTATTATCAAATACAACCGCTCGTCCTGTGTGGTTAAGAAGATTAGCAGATGCGGCAGAAAGTTTAATTATTGCACCAGCAGGTGCTAAAGAACCTTTTAGTACAGCTAACCCGCCTTCTGGAGAAAGAGGATCATCTAAAGATCTGATTACATTTTTGTTATCATTGCGGGCAAATGAGGCTAGATCAGATATTTTTAATCCAGTAACTCCTGTTTCTTCAGAATGCAATAAAGGACTGATTTCTTTTATAACTGCCTGCATTCCTCCAGCATAATGGAAATCTTCCATTAAAAATTCTCCGGAAGGCTTTAGATTAGTTATTACAGGTGTGGTTTTAGAAAATTTATCGAATAGAGCGAGTGGTAAATCTATAGATAATCTACCAGCTATTGCATTCAGATGTATGATTGCATTAGTAGAACCACCTAATGCGTGTAAGCCTATTATAGAATTTTCGAATGCTTTATTAGTTAGGATTTTTGAAGGGGTTAATTTTTCTGAAATCATTTTAACAATCTGGAATCCAGATTGTTCCGCTATTTGATGTCTTCTGGAATCTACTGCTGGGATGGTTCCGTTTCCAGGTAATGCCATTCCTAAAATTTCTGAAAGACAAGCCATTGTTGAAGCTGTACCCATCACCATACAATGACCCGGGCTCCTCAATATTGAATTTTGAATTTCTTCCCAGTCCTGCTGGTTTATTTGTCCTGCTTTAAATTCGGCTTCATATCTTCTACAGTCAGTGCAAGCCCCCAATGGTTCTGTTTTCCATCTACCGCTCAGCTGAGGCCCACTTGTTACTAGTATTGAGGGTATATTTGCACTTGCGGCACCCATTAGCATTGCTGGTGTAGTTTTATCACATCCTGATAAAAGTACAACTCCATCAATCGGGTTAGCACGAATCGATTCTTCTACATCTATACTCATTAAATTTCTATATAGCATAGAAGTTGGTTTCATATGGTATTCTCCGAGTGAAATCACAGGGAACTCTAGAGGGAACCCTCCTGCTTGCCAGATTCCACGTTTCACGGATTCAGCTAATTGTCTTAGGTTTTGATTGCAATGAGTTAGTTCACTCCATGAATTGCATATGCCGATAATAGGTTTGTTTTCATAAGAGCGCGGGTTGAAACCTTGTGAATTGAAAGCAGCTTTTCTTAGCCAGCTATAGAGTTCTGGAGTGTCTAGCCATTTACTGCTGCGATTATTGTTTTGTTTTGTAGAATCCAATGAGTATATTGAGTGGACTTAAATAAATATTTATTGGTCCATATATTATTTATTAGGCCGGCAATTTTATAAACATAAATATACCAACAATCATTTTTAGCATAATAGTATTTGGTGGTTATATAAATCTGCTTTATTAGTCCAAAAGGATTTAAATTACTTGCTCAGTATCAAATGGGTGCTCCAAAAATGGTCAAAATCACATAAGGTGTATATCAGTTTTGGTACTAATTATTGTTTTTTTGATATCATTTAAATATGAAAATTATAGTTACCGGTGGCGCAGGATTTATAGGGTCTCATGTTGTAGATGGGTTGATTGATGATAATCATAATGTACTAGTCATTGACGATTTATCGACTGGTAATTCAAATAATCTAAATCCTAAAGCCAATTTTGAAAATCTAGATATTACCGATTCAACAATTTCAAATGTAATAAGGTCGTTTGATCCAGATGTTATATCGCATTTTGCTGCCCAAACATCTGTAAACCTATCGACAAATAATCCTGTCCTAGACGCAAATACGAATATCATTGGTACTATAAATATTTTTGATGCTATGAATAGTACTGGCTGTAGAAATTTTGTTTATATCAATACTGGGGGGGCACTTTATGGTGATCCTGAGTATTTGCCGTTAGACGAGTCACATTCAATCAAACCTATTAGTCCTTATGGATTAAGTAAGTGGACTGCAGAACGTTATCTTTTAATGCAGAAAAAGCCATGTCAGTTTGTGAAAATATTGAGGTTGTCGAATGTTTACGGTCCGAGACAAGATCACTTTGGAGAAGCAGGGGTTGTATCTATATTCTTAAATAGAATGTTGTCACAAAAATCTGTAACAATATTTGGGGATGGAGAACAAACAAGAGATTTTGTATATGTAGGAGATGTTGAGGAAGCTTTTAAAGCAGCTATAAAAAAAGATGAATCATTTAGTGTTAATATTAGTTCTGGTAAAGCTACATCCATAAATGAACTCTATGAAATGATGAGCGAAATTGTAGGGAATTCGATTCCTGCCAATTATGAAAATGTTAGATTGGGTGATTTGACCCATTCGGTTTTGTCAAATAAGTTAGCCAAGCAGTTACTTGGGTGGGTACCATTAATTGATTTGGCTGAAGGTGTAAAAAAGACATCTTCATGGCAAATTACGGGTCGATGTTAAGCTTAGGTAGCCGTAAATGTAGTTTGTTAGTTGGGCTGCATTTAGTAAAATAATTATAAATTTCAATTATATTTAATTTAGAAAACAAATATTCATGGATAGATTTCTATTAACTAATATTAGGTTGTTGTGCTATTTGGTGTTATTGACGCCATTAATAGTAATGACTGATCCACTACCTCAAACCTTTTTCCCTTTTATCGTAGGAAAATCATTATACGCTAGGACTGTAATTGAAATTTTGGTTGGGCTATCAGTTGTTTTAATACTTAGATACCCCTCATATAGACCCAAATGGTCTTGGCTTTTAACTATAATGGTGATGTATATAGCTATTATATTATTGGCATCAGCCCTTGGAGTAAGTCCTCAAAGAAGTATTTGGTCAACTTATGAACGTATGTCTGGATGGGTGGATATAACTCACTGGTATCTTTATGCCGCGGTTCTAATTTGTTCCCATAGAACATTAGGAGATTGGACAAAATTATTCAATTTCAATCTTTCTGTTAGCTTGATTATGGGAATATTAGGATTAACGCAATATTATGGTTTAGGGTTTTTAAATAACTATTTTGGCGAAAATAATTATAAAGACCTTGAGCCAAGTGATACTTATGCTTTAAAAAAAGCGCTATCTATAAATCCTGATATAATAAAGTATGGTG
>CAYRIG010000186.1:0-3753 GCA_964424315.1 uncultured Dehalococcoidia bacterium
TATTAAATCTTAAACACCAAAAATAAATAATCGGTTGATTAAATGATAAAACTAACAGAAAAAACAGAGAATTTACGAATAGCTGTACCAAGTGAAGGTGCACTATACGACTCCACTATGTCTTTTATGAAATCGGCTGGGCTTGAAATACGAAGATCAAACGCGAGAAGTTATGAAGCATCTATAAACGAAATTCCGAATGCAATTGTACATTTTCAAAGAAGCGGAGATATACCTTTAAAAATTGAAGAGGCAAGTGCCGATATTGGTATAGTAGGTTATGACAGGTACCTAGAAACAAAAAAATATCCTGGCAGTTCATCTGTGATCATCAATAATTTGGGGTTTGGACACGCACAATTAGTACTAGGATTACCTGACACTTGGGTTGACATAGCTGATATTAAAGACTTGGCAAATTTAGCATTGGAATTTAAAAACAAAGGTAAATCTATAAAAATAGCCACTAAATATCCAGTTTTGGTAGAAAAGCACCTTACAAAAAATTCTGTTTTCCATTTCGAATTGGTTCAATCAAGCGGCGCTCTTGAAGCTGCTCCATCAATGGGATATGCCGATATAATTGCCGATATATCTTCAACCGGCACTACCATGCGAGAAAATCGTCTTAAAACAATAGCTGGAGGAGCAGTGATTAAATCTCAAGCTTGTGTAATAGCAAACCGAGAAACGATAATTGACGAAAAAATTAAATTAAATCAATGTAAATTATTTCTTGAAAGAATAGAAGCATATTTACGAAGTAACAAATACTTCACGCTGACTGCAAATATGACAGGAGAAAATCCTGAACAAATTGCCTCTATCATATCTAAGGGAAATGTAAACGATGGACTAAAAGGACCTACTATTTCCAAAGTATATAATACGAATTCGTCTGATTTGTTCGCTGTAACAATGATTATAAGCAAAGATAATTTGAGTGAAACAGTATCCTCCATGAGAAAAATAGGGGCAAAAACTATAAGTGTATATAAACTGGACTATTTATTTGATTGGGAAAGCGATTCCATAAAAACATTATTGGAAAAAAGTGAGACTTAAAAGTTTTGCCAAACCTACCTACGCACCTATTCATTGCTCAATCTGCATTACATCAAATAAAAGATGATTCAATACGCAAATATGAAGCATTTTACCTGCTAGGATCTACTGCACCTGATATTAAAGCTTTATCAAAAACGCCAAGGGAACAATCTCATTTTGTTAAATTAAATTCATTCAAAAATATTGGAGATGGGTCCAAATCTTTACTAGAACAAAACCCATACATTAAATCTGTTTCAGGTATATATAAAGCTTTTTGGGCAGGATATATTTCTCATTTGATATTAGACGAAACATGGATTATAAATATGTACAGAAGTAAATTTGCTCATGCCATAAATGGGACAGATCATGATTATTTGCAAATAATGGATAGAGCAACACAACTACACTTGGATAAAATAGCATATGCTCATAATCAAAATTGGGTTAAACTTTTAAATGAAATTGATTATGAAATACAAATACCGTTCATACCTAACGCTAGCCTAAAAGATTGGCGAGATTTTCTAATTTCCCATATTGAACTTGGATTCAACTGGCAAAGAATAACATTTATGGCTAATCGTATAGCGGGTGGTAATAAAACTCACCGTGCATTACACTACGCAGATAATTTCGTCAAAAACCTACCAAAAAGCATCAATGAAATATATAAATATTTACCTGAATATCGGATGAGATATTTTTTGCATCACGGCAGACAAACAGTAGTGAAGGCTTTAAACCAACACCTAAAATGAAAATCATTACAGGATTATCACAATCAAATCTGTTTTTGGAAACAATTAGAAACTCTATTGATTCCCAAACAGCCATACTGAGTACCGAAAGTAACGTTTCACTTACCGATTCGGTAATCAAATTAATTAAAGAAGTCAACTCTAGGGGAGATGCTGCTATCAAAGAAATCACCCTTGATCTTGATAATATCAAATTAGAAAATATAGAAGTAGATTCAAATACAATATCTGAAGCTTTTGATAAAACCGATAAGAATCTAATCGATTCGTTAATGACAGCGTCAAAAAGAATTACCGATTATCATAGTAAAACACTTCCAAAAACCTGGTCAGATGAACAAGAAGGATACGGTCAAGTTATTAACCCGGTAGATAGTGCAGGGATATATATCCCGAAAAATCTTATTTCTACAGTGTTAATGACAGTAATCCCGGCCAAAATAGCAGGGGTTAAGAACGTTTATGTCTGTACACCAGCTGAAACTTCCGGAGTGCCGTCAGACGAAATCCTAGCCGCATGTAAAATATCTAAGGTTGATAAGGTGTTCACAATCTCAGGAGCTCAAGCAATAGCTGCCTTAGCTTACGGCACTGAAACTATTCCAAAAGTCGATTTAATATGTGGTCCTGGCGGTATATATACCACAATCGCTAAAAAACTCGTATACGGAGAAGTGGGTATTGATGGATTGTATGGACCAACAGAAACACTAATAATTGCTGATGCTAACGCAAACCCAATATTATGTGCTGCAGATCTAGTTGCACAAGCCGAACATGACAAGCTTGCAATACCAATTTGTGTAACAACTTCAATGGAATTGGGTAAATTAATAAGCCAGCAAGCAATAACCAGATCAAAAAATATTGATAGGTGCCAAATAGCATATGATTCAATAACAAATCGAGGCGCTATTTTAGTTGTTGAAAATATTGATCAAGCATTCGAACTAGCAAATAAATTTGCTCCTGAACATATCAGTTTAATGATAACCGAACCTAATAATCATATAAGTAAAATAAGAAACGCTGGAGCAATATTTATAGGAGAACACTCTCACGAAGTAATGGGAGATTACGTGGCAGGTCCTAGTCACGTAATGCCCACCTCTGGAACTGCTAAATTCAATTCCGGCTTAAACGTTAATACATTTTTGAAATTTTCTCCCGTAGTTAAAATCAATAAAGTAAACTCTCAAATATTATCTAGTGTAGCTGCGACAATAGCGAAAGCAGAAGGACTAAACGGACATGCTGAAGCGGCAGAAATACGTAATGAAATAGACTTCTAGTATTAGGCAATATATTCATGAAAAAAATTGATATCAATAAATTTGTCATAAACCACATACAACAAATCAAACCATTTGACCCTGCGGAACCATTGGATTCAATGGCAGAAAAAGCTGGTGTTGAACCAGAACAAATAATACGGCTCAATGCTAATGAAAACCCGTATGGTCCATCTCCATCAGTTAACGAAGCAATTAAAAAACTACAAGCTAATATTTACCCTGACCCTGAACAAAATATGATACGCACAGCATTATCTAAATTCACCGATATGCCCAAAGAAACAATCCTATGTGGAGCAGGCAGCGATGAACTAATTGATTTGCTCTTTCGGTTATTCTGCACGCCAAAAAATAATGTGATTGAATGTGACCCTACCTTCGGAATGTACAGTTTTTGCGCAAGGATAACAGGAGCACCGATAATATCTGTGCCAAGAGATGATAATTTCGAAATAGATATAAATGCTGTTAAATCTGCTATTACTTCTGAAACAAGAATTATCTTTATAAACTCACCAAACAATCCAACAGGAAACCTTGCGAAACAAAAAGACGTTGAAACTTTATTAGAGACTGGGCTTATCGTTGTAATAGACGAAGCTTATTATGAATATACTGATAAATCTATTGCTAAATTAGTCCTTGAA
>CAYRIG010000187.1:0-3747 GCA_964424315.1 uncultured Dehalococcoidia bacterium
CTACAATTGGTTCGCGAATACAGTACTTTGAAAATAATTTTAGATGACAAGAAGTTCCTCGAAAGTGCTTTTCAAAACAACGAAGATTCCATCAAACAGTTTAATTCTATAAGAAGATCAATATCAAACACACCTAGCCCAACCATGATAATTTGGACTTTTGCTATTACAATTTTAATAACAAGTTTAATAGGTGGAAGAATTTGGATAGGAACAATTCAATGGGCAGCTATAATCACAGCCATTACCAGTGGATTGATTATTTTTGGGATTATGGCGATACGTATGGGTTCACAGCAATTTGAAACCGTCATAACTAACTCATTGGATGAACTACTTACTGATTCTGGTGAGTCCATAGATATAATACTTAAGATTTTCAACAATGTTGTTGAAGAACTAACAATATCAATTCAAACCCAATTCGAACTTCCATTTATAGTGTCTTTATTTATATTAATTATGACACTATTATATTCTTTTGTGTATAAACGGCTCCGAACTTAAACTGTCACTTAGAGGAATTAATAAGGCATGAATAGATTAAATGAGTTGTTTTATGCTAGAGACGCATCAATAGTCGCAAAAGATTTGTTAGGTAAAATACTTATAAGAAAAATAGGACATACAGTTATTTCAGGAAAAATCGTTGAAACGGAAGCTTACTATGGGAGCCAGGATCCTGCTTCTAGGGCATATAAAGGTTACAACAAATTTGCAAAATTGATGTGGGACAAACCCAGCAAGATATTTATATATATGGTTCATGCCAATTGGTTGTTCAATGTAATAACAGGAGAATTAGGAATGCCATCTGCAGTTTTGATAAGAGCTTTAGAGCCAGTATCTGGAATAGATACAATGTTGATCAATCGAAAAATGCCTTTCAAGCAATTAACCAACGGGCCAGGTAAATTGACTCAGGCTTTAGGCATAACAAAGATGTTTAACGATACATATATTACCGACACAAACAACAAGATTTCAATAATTGAAAATCAAGAAGCAATAAAAATTGTGCCCAGCCATAGAATTGGAGTATCTAAAGATCTTGAGCGTAAATTAAGATTTTATGTATATGACAATAATTTTGTCTCAAAAAAATGAATTAGAATATCTGGAAAGTTATATTTTAATAGATGATTCACTAAAAATATGTGAGGTATAGGAGTTGAAATGGGTAAAGGAAAATTCGTAAGGACACCAGTAATTAACAAAGCCGAAGCATTAAACATCCACAAAGAAGCGTTGGTTATAGATACCCAACAACCACCAGCAACAAATGGTTTCCTTTTTACAGATAACATGAAAAAACAATTAGCTTTATATAAAACACAAGGAATAAGTCAAGGTCTTGCCTTCCTATTATTATCAGCACAAGCTGCCAGCGAAATCCAAACTTCAGAATCAGCGCGGAACCAATATCTTGAATTTTGGCAAAAATCAGGTGTTAATATCGCATGTGGTACATACGCGGGACCCGGACCTATAGAAAACTCTTTTGAAGAATCTGTCACAAATATTGCTCAAGCTAGGTCTATGGTAGATGCGATGTCAGATAATATGAAACTCATACTTAACTCGAAAGATATCGAAATCATGCGATCTGAAAACAAAATCGGTCTGATAATAGATTTTCAAAATACCACGCCCTTTGGAGATAACCTACAGCGTATTGATGTATTCCACAACTTAGGATTAAGAATGTGCCAGCTCACTTATAATAACGCTAATTTAGTGGGTGGTGGCTGTACAGATATCAATAAGACAGGGCTAACCAACTTTGGTAAATCCGTAGTAGAAAAACTTAATCAACTAAATATCATAGTTGACGTTAGTCATTGTAGTGAAGAAGTTGGCTGGGATTCAATGAAAATATCAAATTCACCCGTGATAGTCTCACATGCAAGTAGTTCATCACTCTGCTACCATGACAGAGGCAAAAGCGATACTTTTGCTAAAGCTATTGCAGACCAAGGTGGTTTTTTTGGAGTAGTCACCATACCTGGATTTATCCAAGATACCTACACCGCGACTCTTGACGACCTCGCTGACCATATTATTCATCTTACAAACATTATGGGTATTGATCATGTTGGAATCGGTACAGATAAAGCTGGCCCAGGTCCAGGAACTGATTCTATGATTGAATGGCCAGAAGGAATGACAAATGATCGGCTATCCTCAGTAATACCCGGTCAATTTAACCATACAGGTTTTAGATTAGAGGAACATAGATTGACTGACGAATATAAAATCATCGGATATAACGATTTCAGAGATTGGCCAAACATTACGATAAAGCTAGCTGAAAGAGGTTTTAACGAAACGGAACTACGCAAAATATTAGGATTGAACTATTTAAGGGTTTTTAAAGAAGTCGTAGGCTAATCTAATCAACATTAAATGGCAATATTGGAGAAGCATTATAGGGTTTATAGGATATCTTCAAATGAGGAGTTTCTATTCTAGTATGTCCTTTGTATTTAGATTCCATCAGTGATTCAAGAGCTCCAGTTACTAACAACGTCCTTTCTACCGGATACTGTGGAATACCAGTAATAAACATCTTTTGGATATTTCGACATAGGTAGCTGAATGGATGATCAAGACCATCAGTATTAAAACTAGTACTCTCCAAATTTCCATTTACTTTTGCTGCATATGCGAATCCTTGAACGTGGGCATCCAACATAAGAGTATAAGCTCGGAATCCATCTACATATTCCAAAATAAATAAGGCAGGGTTTTTACAATTGTCTTCAATTTTACCTGATTCTTTATTCCTTACAATACGTTCTGCTTCATCAGCAAGTTCCCTCGGCCAGTATCCTTTTGAGGCACTTTGCCATATATCATAACCCTCTATACACTGCACTGCTGCGATACCAGTTTCTCCACCACGTCTTCGTTCAACCATACATTGCATGGCTTCTAATCCATGAAATCCATAAGAATCCAATCCATATAGATATGAATTAAAGTATCCTAATACTAAGGATTCTTCGATATCTGTACCCAATGGATGCTCAAGTACAGGATCTCTATTGACTAAAGGTAAAGAAGATCCCGCCATGAATGGAACATTTAAAGCCTTGGCTCTATCATACATCCATAATGCATCATTCCAATCATAAGATAAATGTTTATCATTAAAAACGGGTATTGTTTTGCCTGAGGTAGAAATAACACCGCACACCTGCTCAAACAAAAATTTACGAGGATACATTCTTCTTTGACGCTCGTTCCCAGAATAATCACCGTGTTCGCCGATGATTAAAACTCCATCCACTGCTAAATTACCTTCCTCCCAGTCAGGAGATGTAGGCCAATGACCGGATGAAGGGGACTTCAATGTAAGACAACCTCTAATACTCGGATACACACCTATGTCGTTCTTTTTAGCTAATTCCAAGCCAATATCGTCTGAATGTACCTGGTCCATATAAAGTGAAACAATATCTACTTCGGGTTTAATCAAATCAGAACCATAAGGAAAGCCGTTAACGAATTTAGATACAATTAAATCTGCGTGTGAATTTGCGAAATATGTAGTAACAACTGCCGCTATTTTTTTACGGTCGGTCATTTGTAACCTTTGTAATTTTTTCAGCTGAAAAATAAAAGAATTCTAACTTTCCACTAAATGCATAAATAACGTTTTCGCTTTTTCAGGCAATTCATTATATGTATCCCGGGTAATTCTGGGAGTTATACTATCTTTACCATTTATATCCAGTACGACTC
>CAYRIG010000188.1:0-3728 GCA_964424315.1 uncultured Dehalococcoidia bacterium
TCTTCTAATTGTTGAAATTTATTCAAATATAATGAAGAGAATCCCGAGACATCTACTGTACGTAAATCTCCTCCAGAACCTTTGACCCATAATATATCTTGTTCTTCATTAGTAAGAGGATCAATTCCAACTAATTTAGAAGATGTATTTCCACCTCCAGTATTTGTTATAGTCAAATCACTTCCCAAACAATTAGACCGATAAACCAATTTCTCTAACTCGGATAATTTATTAGCTATAAGATCATCCCATAAGTACTTTACATGGACATACTTTCGTTGATTTCGTAAACTCATCAATAATCTCCGCAAACAAATTCATTTGAATAACCAACTCTACATTATATTAGCACCTATTTAAGCTCATTAAATTGTTCTAAACCCAATATTAATAATGAAAACTTCAAAGTCAGTACATATCGCCATAGACCTAGGCGCATCAAGTGGACGCATAATATGTGGTAGTTACAATGAAAATAACCTCAAAATCAATGAAGTCCACCGCTTCAAAAATGTACCAATCAACGTTGAAGGTCTTATTTGTTGGAATATCAAATATATATTTAAAAATATACTTATTGGTATCAATAAAGTTACAAAACTATATGGGAATAATATAGCAACTATAGGAATCGACTCGTGGGCAGTAGATTTCGTTCTTTTAGATAAAAATGATGATTGTTTATTTTTGCCAAGACATTACCGAAACCAAAGAAATATGTGCGCAATGAGAACCGTGACTGAATTACTCGGTAGGAAATATATCTATAATCAAACTGGCATTCAATTTATGCCAATAAACACTCTCTACCAACTATACGCAGAAAAATCATCTGAACAATCTAATATCGAAAAAGCTAAAACACTACTTTTCATACCAGACCTGTTAAATTTTTGGCTTACAGGAATCAAAACTGCTGAATTGACAAATGCAAGTACAAGCCAATTTTATAGCCCGGTCAAAAAACAATGGGCTTCGGATATTCTTGATAAATTAAATATTCCTATTTCGATATTACCAAGTATATCCGAACCAGGTTGCATGCTTGGAACCTTGAAAAACACTATACGAAAAGACCTGCATTTGAACGAAACTACTAAGGTGGCTTTAACTGCGACACATGATACCGCTTCGGCAGTAGCAGCGATTCCAAATAACAAACAAACTGTATCCGCATTCATAAGCTCCGGTACTTGGTCATTAGTAGGCATACAAACTGATAGCCCTATCATCAGTGATCAGAGTTTAAAATTCGGTTTTACGAATGAAATGGGATTTAATGGTAACATCAGATTTTTGAAAAATGTAACTGGTATGTGGTTGATTCAGCAATGTCTAGAAACTTGGCAGTCTCAAGGCTTCAATTACTCCATAGAAAGTATCATTGCATCAGCCAAAGAAGCGAATAAATCTCGGTCAATTATAGATCCAGACCATATCAGTTTTCAAACTCATGGGCATATGCCTGAAAAGATCATGAGATATTTGGACGTTACAAACCAAGAAATTCCAAATTCAGATCAAGAATTAATCAGAATTATTTTGAAGAGCATTGCTTTTAAATATAAAATTACTTTAGATAATTTATCCCATATTTTGGGTAATCCTATTGAAAACATTCGCATCGTGGGAGGAGGTGCAAACAATGAGGTCTTAAACCAAATGTGTGCTGATATTACAGGTTTAGAAGTCAGTGCAGGGCCTACAGAAGCAACAGCAGCAGGAAATATTTTGGGACAATTAATCTCAATAGATATATTGCCATCTTTAGAGGCGGGTCATGAAATGATTGAAAAATCCTTTAAAATTGAAACTTATTACCCAATGAATTCAGATCCAACCGAATTCAACTACCAACATTTCTTGGAAATTTTATCAAAAACCCACTAATATTGACGCATATTGGAACAAACTATAAACTAATCAACATCCATAAATGCGAAATTTATTTGATGGAGAATTGATGCAAACTGAACAGCCGTTAAGTCAAAAACAAATGGAATATTTCGATGCTTTCGGATATTTATATTTCCCAAATTTATTAGACGACAAAATAGATAAAATCACTGAAGAATTCGAACTTATCTGGAAAAATTCTAACCAGAATCACGACGGTACCAAAAGATCAGTTATACTTCCGTTTGCTGATCAAAGTGAATATTTATCCTCATTGCTTGATGATCCACGCATACATGATATTGCCTCAAGTATATGTGGTGAAGAATTTAACTATACATCAGGAGATGGCAACTATTACGTTGGAGACACAAAGTGGCATTCTGATGGTTACGGAACAAGGCCAGTATTAACAATCAAAATAGCATTTTACCTCGATAAAGTTACTGCTACTTCAGGAGCATTAAGGGTTATTCCAGGAAGTCATAAAAAAGGCACATATTTTGCTGACTCACTTCAAAACCATCTCGTTGGAAACGAAGATAACCCAAGTGACCTGTTCGGCCTTAACGGTAATGAGATACCTGCTATACCTCTGGAAACTAACCCAGGAGATGTTGCGGTCTTTAATCACAACATAAAACATTCTTCATGGGGAGGTTCAGATGCACGCCGGATGTTCACCATGAACTTCACAGAAAAATTCCGTGATGATCAATTAGATGAATTAAGAAATATTTTAGGCAAGGAAGCTAGATTTTGGATAAACAGGATTCACGGTGAAATAATGGTTAATACAGCATCTGAGCAAAGAATGGTTCATTTAAAGCAAGTTATGGAAAATGATACTCATTTAGCGGACATTACCAAGGAATTAAAGAAAACCATGTCCGAACCTGCTAGAGGTTAGTATCAAACACCTTACTTTGCCACAGGCCAACCAAAACTCCTAAGAATCTCTCTAAGTTCATCTATCTCATTTTGCAATAACGGTTCGGATGGCGGCCTAGAAACACCACATGCATTACCCATGACTTCCATCATCCCTTTCTTAACTCGGGCTTGCCCACCGGATCGGCCACCTACTTTCGCTGAAAAAATACCGATAGGACCTTCAACTGCATCCCATAATTGCTCAGCTTCTTCGTATTTTCCGTTACGCAGCAGATCCAAAAGTTTTATATCATGCTGAGGGTAAATATCGACAGTATGATTTATGTAACCATGGCCACCTAATTTGAAACATCTAACTGGACCAAAACAATTATCTATAATATTGAAAGTGTGATTTAGTTCAAAAATCTCTTCATATTTACCAGGTATCGGTCGTTCCGCAGGAGGAGGACTCCATTTAATAGCCACAACATTTTCAAAATCCACCATTTTTCTGAATCCATCGACGGTGATTGCTCCTCCAGCCATTGCGTGAGTGTTATATATCAATATACCTATATCAATTGCTTTTGAAACATCTTCATAAAATCTTAAATTATCATCTTCTGTAGGACCATTATGAATCGGTGCTGACAATTGGACTGCTACAGCTCCCAAATCTGATGCTAACTTGATATCCTCAATAGCTCTTATTGTGTCTTTATAATGAATCCCGCACATGATTGGAACTCTTCCTTTTGAGGCTTGTACCGTTGTTCGTAGTAAATGGGGCCATTCAGTATCTCTTAGTTGGGGACCTTCTCCCATTGCCGCTGCAACTTTTATCACACTGTTTCCAGTCTTAAGACCATTATCAATCCACCAATTAGTCAAATCATGCATCTTACCATAATCAACCTTATATTCACTATCTAGCGGAGTAGCTACAGTCGCCATAG
>CAYRIG010000189.1:0-3704 GCA_964424315.1 uncultured Dehalococcoidia bacterium
CTTGGTCAACTTTTGTTTTAGGTTCTATAGATATAGACATTACTGGATCGGGGAAGTTGATATTTTCTAAAATAATTGGTGAATCTGGGGAAGACAGGGTATCACCTGTTGTAGCGTTTTTCGCCCCCACAATAGCAGCAATGTCGCCGCTTTTGACTAGATCCATGTCTTCTCTTGTTTGGGCGTGCATTCTTACAATTCTACCCACGCGCTCTTTTCTTCCAGTAGTAGAATTATATATTGAATCACCTGTTTTCAGTTCTCCAGAATAAACACGGAAATATACAAGTCTACCTATAAATGGATCGGCAACTGCTTTGAAAACTAGTGCTGAAAAATCTTTACGGTCATAAGTTATTTCTATATTTGATTGTGTTTTAGCATCGAGTCCTTCAGTACCAGCAATCTCGATTGGTGATGGGAGGTATTCAACTATAGCGTCTAGAAGTGCTTGTACACCTTTGTTTTTTAATGCACTTCCACACAATACAGGGACGATTTTGGCTTTTATAGTTGCTGTGCGCAGAGCTGATTTTATTTCTGATTCGGATATTGAATCTCCTTCTATATATTTTTCTAGAAGAGAATCGTCAGATTCTGCTATTTGTTCAATCAATATGTTCCGGTTTTTAACAACATCTTCTTTTAATTCATTGGGTGTTTCGCATTTTTCAATGCCGTTACCTAATTCATCATTGTAGGTAAAGGCTTGTTCTGTAACCAAATCAATAAATCCAATAAATTTGTCTTCGGATCCTATTGGTAGTTGAATCGCTACTGGATTTGCTCCCAATCTTTCTTTTATACTGTCGATTGTTTCGGTAAAACCTGCACCTACTCGGTCCATTTTGTTTACAAAGCACAGTCTAGGTACATTATATTTGTCAGCTTGTCTCCAAACTGTTTCTGATTGTGGTTCAACTCCTGCTACAGCATCGAAAATTACTACGCCACCATCTAATACTCTTAGACTTCTTTCAACCTCTGCTGTGAAATCAACATGTCCCGGAGTATCAATTACATTAATAGTATGATTATTCCAAATACATGTAGTTGAAGCTGAAGTTATCGTTATACCTCGCTCACGTTCTTGTGCCATCCAGTCCATAGTAGCAGTACCTTCATGTACCTCTCCTACCTTATGTATACGCCCAGCGTAGTACAGAACTCTTTCGGACACTGTGGTTTTCCCTGCATCTATATGTGCAATGAAACCGATATTCCTAATGTTATTTGTTTTCTGTAATGTTTCCATGATTTAGTTTGTTTACCATCTAAAGTGGACGAAAGCGCGATTAGCTTCAGCCATGCGATGTAGGTCCTCTTTCCTTTTAACTGCTGTGCCTTGAGATTTAGAAGCTTCTATTAATTCTTGTGCTATTCTTTCAAACATTGGGCTACCACTTCTTTCTCTAGCGGCATTTATAATCCATCTTATTGCAAGAGCTAAACGTCTATTTGGTCGAACTTCTCTTGGTACTTGATATGTAGCTCCACCCACTCTTCTTGATCGTACTTCTACATCTGGAGAAGTATTAGTTATAGCTTGTTTAAAAACATCGATGCCTATTTGTTTGGTATCGTTCTCGATTTTATCTAAGGCATCATAAACAATTTTATATGCCAACGTCTTTTTACCGTTTAGCATAAGTTTATTTATGAATCTAGTCAGATTCTCGTTAGAATATTTTGGGTCTGGTACTACTTCTCTTCTAGGTGGTCTTCTGCGCCTTGCCATCTTATTAACCTATTACTTAGCCTTTTTTACTTCCATATTTACTTCTGCCGCGTTTTCTGTCTTCAACTCCATCCGAATCAAGAGGCCCGCGGATAACGTGATATCTTACCCCCGGTAAATCTTTCACTCTGCCCCCTCTTATGAGCACCACTGAATGTTCTTGAAGATTGTGCCCTTCGCCAGGTATGTAAGCTGTAACTTCCATGCCATTTGTCAAACGAACTCTAGCCACTTTTCTCAGGGCCGAATTGGGTTTTTTTGGAGTTTGAGTACGTACTTGGATACATACTCCTCTCTTTTGTGGAGCACCTTCCGTTTCACTTCCTCTGTTTGTTAGCGAATTGAAATTGAAGTTTAAAGCTGGAGATTTATCTTTAGTTCTTTTCGAACTTCGCCCTTTTCTTACCAGCTGGTTTACTGTTGGCATACTTTACTTCTTCCTATATCGATTATTTATTTCTCGCCACGCGAGGATACGGATTCCCATTAGATGCTTATAGAAATATAGGCAAATAGAAAATCAGCAAACCTAAAATATATCTATTTTCTATTGGATTGTCAACTTGTTAATTGGCTTGATTGGAGTAAGATACATTTTCCCAATAAGTACTTAAAAAAAACTTAAAATAATGTAAATTATTGGGGTATTTTGACTAATTTACTGGAATGAGCGACGATTAAATCGTGGAAAAACAAAATTAATATTTGAGAGGCACGTTTTGATGGATTCATCAAAGAAGTCAATTTTAATTATTGAAGATGAAGCTAATATACAAAAAGCAATCGAATATAATTTAACTAGGACTGGATACAAGGTATATCTAGCAAATGATGGTGAACAAGGTCTTGCATTATTTCAAGAGCAGAAAGTTGATCTTTTAATTCTAGATTTGATGCTCCCTAAATTAGATGGTTTAGAGGTATGTAAGATAATTAGAGGGTATAGCAATGTTCCTATTTTGATGTTGACAGCAAAAGGGGAGGAAATTGATAGGGTAGTAGGGCTTGAAATTGGAGCAGATGATTATTTAGTCAAACCATTTGGAATGCATGAATTGATTGCTAGGGTTAAAGCCCTTTTGAGGAGAGTTGGTGCGGAAATAGAAACCGACAGCACAAATTCTGGCAATAACATAGTCAATTCAAATGGAGTGTTGAAAAGCGGTGATTTAGTTTTAGATAATCAACGGCACCGAGTTACCTTGAACGAAGTTGAGTTGGATTTAAAACCACGCGAATTTCAACTATTGTTGATATTTATGTCCAATATTGGATTGGTTATGACTAGGAACAATATTTTGGATGAACTGTGGGGGCAGGAATTTGTCGGTGACCTTAGAAGTGTCGATGTACATGTTAGATGGTTAAGGATAAAGTTGGAGGAAGATCCATCTAAACCTAAGAGGTTAGTAACAATTAGAGGCGTGGGATATAGATTTGAAGGATGAAACATTTTTTAATATAGAATTTAAATTTCTCAAACGATGTTTAGTTATTGGGTTTTTAATACTCTTGCCCCAAATTTTAACTGAGTTGTTTTTAAATCATATTATTTGGAACATTTTGTTTTCTGTTGTTAGTACCGCGCTTATTACTGGATATCTGTACTATCTTTTTAATCGAGTTAAAAGGAATGTTGAATATATTTCTGATAAAGTCGAGTCGTTATATTTAGGATCTAATGAATTTCAAAATATAACGAGAAGATTTGAAGATAGATATATCCAAAATTTGTCTAGAAGATTTAATGATCTTGCAGAACATTTAAATCATACTGTAGATAATTTGTCTAAGGAAAAAACCAAATTAGCTGCTGTTCTTGATACTATGGCTGATGGGGTTATTGTATTGGATAAGGAAGGCATAATCTCTTTAGTCAATCAATCTGCATTAGTATCATTTGAAATCAAATTAGAATCCTTCAAAGGTGTGAAGGTCATAGAACTTGTTAGAGACCATGAAATTC
>CAYRIG010000190.1:0-3699 GCA_964424315.1 uncultured Dehalococcoidia bacterium
TGAAATCTGATAGGGCTCCGCCGCTGAACAAGTCTAAGAAACCCAACAAAGCTTGTTGTTCGAAGGCTTGTGATAATGCTTGTCCGTCTACTCCCGGAACAGCAACATGTGCAATAAATCTATAAACTAGTAACATTGCAAGCGTAAATATAATTTTACCCCGCAAATCCGGAACACGCATTGCATCAATCATTGATTGAATCAATTGAGGCCTTTGTAGACTATTTTGGGTTGTGCGACTTTCTCTCAATCTTGAATTTCCTCGGCACTGCCGCCTGCGGATATGATTTTTGACTTAGCGGATGTTGAAAACTTGTGAGCTTTCACTTTAATTGGGTGGTCAATATCACCGTTACCTAAAATCTTTATGGGATTTTTTGCGTTAGAAATAATTCCATTATCTATTAAATATGTTGGATCTATTAACGTATCTGTTGGAAAGTGTGAAATTGAATCAATGTTTACTGTTGTATATTCGATACGGAATTTATTGTTAAACCCTCGAAGTTTTGGCAAGGATTTGGTTAGAGGTAATTGTCCCCCTTGGAAATATATAGATACTCCTCCCCCGCTACGACTATTTTGTCCTTTTAGTCCCTTACCTGAATAGGTCCCTAGACCGCTTCCGTAGCCTCTACCTCTCCTTTTCCGTGATTTAGTTGAGGCTTTCGATATAACCTCATGTTGTTTCATTGTATGGCTCCTGAAAATTTATGATCCATTTATTTTTAAAAGGTGATTAACCTTAAAAATCATTCCTCGTATTGATGGTGTGTCGGTATGGGTTATTGTTTCATTTAGGCGTTTAAACCCCAAACTTTTTATTGTTTTGTGCTGTCCTTTTGGATAGCCTATGGTGCTTTTAATCCATGTAATAGAGATTTGGTTTGCCATGTTTTGTCCCATAAATCCTTAAGTTGAAAATTCAATCCTGATTTTTTGGATTTGTTATTAAAAGTCTGCGTTGCTGGGTTTCGGCTTCTCGATTTTTAAGCAATTGAAGCCCTTTAAGTGCGGCCTTCGCAGCGTTCACTGGATTAGAACTACGTCTAACCTTTGTCAAAATGTCTTTTATTCCTGCTACTTCTACTACGGCTCTTACTGCTCCTCCTGCTATAACCCCTGTACCTGGGGATGCGGGCATCAATAATACTTCTGAGGCACAAAATTTAGTTTTTACAACATGCGGTATGGTATCGTTTTGTAAGTTTATAGATACCATGCTTTGCTGTGCCTGAGTAGATGCTTTTTTAACTGCATCTGGCACTGATTCGGATTTTCCACTACCTATACCTACATTGCCTTGTCCATCACCAACTACAACTACAGCGCTGAATCTCAGATTTCGTCCGCCTTTGACTACTTTTGCAACTCTTGAAATCTTAACTACTTTTTCACTTAGGGGTATTTCTTCTGCAATTTGTTCATTCACACGGTTACCTTGATCTACATTTACAGTTGTCATTAAAATTTTAACCCCCCTTCTCTTGCTGCTTCTGCCAAAGATTTAACTCGACCATGATATTTGAAACCACCTCTGTCAAAAACCACTGATTCAATTCCTTTAGATTTAGCTCTATTAGCGATTAAACCACCGATTATTTTTGCCGATTCAGTTTTATTTGAACCATTAGATTTACCTTCAGCTTCTAATGTGGAAGCACTTGCTAGGGTGCTTGCATCTATATCGTCTATAACTTGAGCGTATATATGTTTAGAGCTTCTAAAAACGGCTAACCGTGGTCTTTCTTTTGAGCCAGAGACTCTTTTCCTCACACGCATATGTCTTGATGCTAGTTGCTTTCTTTTATTTGCTGAATGATTCATTTTAAAGTTATTCCGTCCTTCTCGCACTTTTACCAGGTTTAATTTTGACTTGTTCTCCTTGGTAGCGTATTCCTTTACCAGTATATGCATTGGGTGGCCTTACAGATCTTATTTCTGCTGACACTTGGCCCACTTTTTGTTTATCGATACCTTTAACGTGTATTAAATTATCTTGTACTTGTATTTCTATTCCTTCAGGAGGTGTTATTGTAACAGTGTGGCTTAACATCACACTAAGAGTTACGTTTTTGCCTTTTTGTTCTGCTCTGTAACCAACCCCGACAATTTCGAGCGATTTTTGAAATCCTTCACTTACTCCAAATACACAGTTAGCGATTAATGATCTAGAAAGGCCATGTAATGCTTTTATGGGTTTATCAGAACTGGGTCTTTCTACATTTATATTTTTATCATCAACGTTTACTTTTATTGGTCTAGGGATAGTTAAATCAAGAGTTCCTTTAGGGCCTTTAATGTTCAATTTATCATTATTTATATCCACGGTAACGCCGCTTGGTATATTTATGGGTTGATTACCAATTCTAGACATAAGAACACCTCACCAAATATAGCATAACAACTCTCCACCAACATTCTGTTTCCAAGCTTGTTTACCGGTCATAATTCCTTTTGAGGTTGAAACAATAGACATAGCTAATCCTCCTTGGAATCTAGGAATTTCTCCTTTTTTAAAATAGACCCTTAAGCTTGGTTTGCTCATTCTTTTTAATCCTGTGATAGCAGATGAACCTGCTTCTCTGTAGTTTAATTTTATCCTCAAATATACTTTCCCATTGGTTTCATATTTATTATTGTCAATGATAAAGCCTGTTTGTTTTAATATGTTTGCAATCGCCTCTTTAGTTTGTGAATAAGGCATCTCTACTGTGTCATGGCGCACAGCAATAGCGTTTCGGATACGAGTTAACATGTCGCTTATGGAGTCTGTTACAGTCATTTATTGTTCCTTATAACTACCAGCTAGCTTTTTTAACGCCTGGTAGTAATCCCTTTAATGCCATTTCTCTAAAACATATTCTGCAAAGACCGAAATGTCTTATATATGCCCTTGGTCTTCCACAAGAATAGCATCGGTTAATTTGCCTAACGGCATATTTCTGTGGTTTCCGCCATCTCGCTATTTTAGATTCTTTTGCCAAATAAAAATTCCTTTAATTTATTTTTCTATACTTTACTTAATTCTATGCTACCTTTCTCGAATCACTATTTTTTTCAAATGGCATGCCTAGTAACTCCAACAATCTTTTACTTTCTTCGTTGGTGTTAGATGAAGTGACTATTGAGATTTGTAAACCTCTCATTTTATCAACTGAGCCATATTCGATTTCGGGAAAGATTATCTGTTCTCTTACACCTAAGGAGTAGTTTCCTCTTCCATCAAATGAACCGGATGGTATACCGTGGAAATCTCTAATGCGAGGTAGAGCTGAGATAATTAATCTTTCCAAAAATTCGTACATCCGTCTTTTACGTAAAGTCACCATAACTCCTATAATTTGTCCTTCTCTTAATTTATAGGTGGCTATTGATTTTTTTGCCTTGGTAGGAACTGGTTTTTGTCCAGATATTAAAGACAAGTCTCGAACGGCATTTTCCAATGCCTTAGAATTTACTAGAGCCTCTCCAAGACCTATATTCAAAACAATTTTCTCAATCCTGGGAACTTGCATATTACTCGAATATTTAAATTCTTCTATTAGGGCAGAAGCAACAGTTGTTCGAAAATGTTTTTCAATTGATGTCGGTTCTTTAATTGTTATTTTATTTTGTTTAGTTTTTGTATCAGCTTTAGGTGTTGCAGTTGATTTTGCAGATTTGGCACCAGTTTTGGATGCTGCAGTTGATTTTGCA
>CAYRIG010000191.1:0-3676 GCA_964424315.1 uncultured Dehalococcoidia bacterium
GAGAAGGTGTACTTCAAACCTTTGCTGTAACTTCAACTGGACACAAATTAAACATAAATGCAATTTGCCAAAATAACGGATATCTACTTGTTGAAATAACAGACCATAAAGACAATGTAATAGATGGTTACTCTAAATCAGAATGTATTGCATTTAAAGGAGATTCTATATCTCACACCGTTAAGTGGACAAATAAATCGACCATTCCAGATACAGGATCTAATGGCATCAAATTAAGATTTTATACTCGCAATTGTAGCTTATTCTCTTTTAATTTTTCATAACCAATTACTGCTAACATTAATAGAATTAATCAGGAATCTATATCAATTTGCATATAATAACCCTTAGAAATATACTACTTTTAATTAAAGATTAGTTGTCTCTTAATATCACTTGATATACCATTCTTTTCAGACAAAAAAATAAGTTTGCGAATTAATGAATCAGATATTTGACATTGTAGTAATTGGAGCAGGCCCTGCCGGTAATTCCGCCGCATTTCATTTAGCTAAATCTGGTTACGGTGTTGCAGTCATAGACAAGCGACAAGAAATCGGGAATAAATTGTGTACAGGAATTATTGGTAACAACTGCGTAGAATTATTCTATCCTAAACCTTCCCATATATACAAAAAGGTGAAATCAGCGACTGTAGTCACTCCTACTGGTACTGCGCACTCGATTACAAAACCAGACATCCAGGGATACATTGTAAATAGAGCTGCATATGTATCTTCAATTGGTAAAAAAGCTCAAGATATTGGAGCTACTTATCTACTTGGTAAAACTGTAACGGGTATTTATAGTAATTCATCATTAGCTTCTGTGGAATTCAAAACAGATGGAATTAGAGAATCCATTAATTGTAAAGTAATTATAATAGCAACAGGTTTTAATTCAAATATACCGACAATGGTTGGACTTCCCAATATGAACAACAGAGGATATATGATAGGAGCTCAAGCTGAAGCGAGTTTAACCGAACCAACAGACACACAAGTTTATTTGGGAAGTAAAGTCTCTCCCGGTTCTTTTGGATGGCTTGTACCCTTGGACAATTCAAATTGCTTAGTTGGTATAGCTTCAAGAAGCAAGTTAAATGGCCACATGAAAACATTTTTGGACAACTTAAAGCACTCTGGCAGAATCAACACTTCCGATGTTAAGGTTAAAAAATGGGGCATACCTATAAAACCTCTTAGTAAAACATACACTAACAGGGTTTTAGTAATCGGTGATGCAGCTGGATTTACTAAACCTACAACAGGAGGAGGGATATATTACGGAATATTATCAGGACAAATTTCAGCTAATGCAGTTAAGAATGCTTTCACATCGAATAATTTCAGCGAATCGATAATGAGAAATTATGAAATGGAATGGAAAAACAGATTAGGTAAAGAACTTAAGGTTGGATATTATGCTAGATCTTTATTTGAAAAATTAAGTGATTCGCAAATCGATAAACTGGTTACTAATCTAGCTTCTCAAGATAATCATACAAGTAAAATGTTACTGAATAATTTCTCTTTTGACTGGCACAGTAACGCTATCAACCATGCCCTTAATCAATTTGACGTCCTGACTTTATTTAAATCTTTCGGTTCAAACGTAAAACCGTTATTGAGGCAATTTACCGAACAAAAACAAACGAGCTCAAAATAAAGATTCAAACTACAAAATCAGATATAATAACCCAATTCATTTTTTATTGCTAAACACAAACATTTGAAAATAACATCAACTTTTATAACGCATTGGCTTCCTTTAATACTCTGGTTATCAGTTATTTTCATTGTGTCATCAATACATGGTAGTAAATTCCAAGTTTTACCTTTTAATACAATCACCCAAGTACATTTAGAAGAGCTACTATCATACAGGCAAGCGGCTTTCCATACATGCGAATACGGCTTACTTGTAATTTTAACGTATCGACTATTGAAATTAAAACTCAATCATCCTAACAACTTTATATACCTATTGTCTTTCACTTCATCAATACTTTATGCAATTTCAGACGAGGTACATCAATATTTTGTGCCTGGTAGATTTGCAACTTTAACTGACTTAATATTTGATACATTAGGTATAATCCTAGGTTTATTTAGTATTAAAATATTCCATCTGATTATAAAAAAATCGAATTCATTTTAGGGATATAGCACAACAAAGATAGTGTGGCATTAGCAATACGAAGTTTACAGGTTCGTCCCCCTCTATCTCCATGGTCTAAATTAAATCCCGATCATATTCAATCGAGTACTGCAATTGCAGATATTTCCACATCAACCGTAGGGCCCGCCAAACAAGAAATACCGATATACGCATTAGTCGGCCATTCTCCTCCAAAAAATTCATTCCATATTTCCAGCTGTTCTCCTTCGATCGGCCAAAACTGCGCCATTTTTGCATCTACAATGTAAGTGGTCATTGACACGATATCAGAAGCTGAACCACCTTCAGCCTGCACTATTTTCACAATCCTGTCTAATACCACCCTTAGTTGACTCATAACATCTTTACCTTCTGCTTCAGAACGAGAAGCGGTAGTTCCAGATATATATAAAGTATCGCCAGCTCGAACCCCTCGGATATAAGTTGGTCCAGCAGAATAAATATCCTCATAATTATTTCTTATTTTTTTCAAAATTCACCTCTTTAAGATTATAAAAGTTATTAGGTATACCGCGGTTAGAATCTTATATTACCCGCTATTCAACACACATTTATTGGTTTACCTTCTAAGTACGCAAGCACGTTGTCAACTGCTCCCTCATTTAGTAATTCAATACCTTCAGGAGTTTGATCAGCCATATGCGGAGTAAACACCACATTTTCACACTTGAGTAACGGATGATCTTTAGATACAGGTTCTTGATCAAATACGTCTAAACCGGCACCTCCCAATTTCTCAGAATTCAAAGCATCAATTAAGGATTTGGTATTAATTAATTCACCCCTGCCCCCATTGATTAATAATGCTCCATTTTTCATCTTAGAAATTTCTTTTGAATCAATTAAATGCTTAGTCTTTTCCGATAAATTTACATGTAAACTTATAACGTCTGCTTGCTCTAACAGCTCATCAAATCCCACATATTGCACTCCCAATTCATCCACAAGAGTTTTAGAAGGATTAAATGTCCATGCTACAACGTTCATACCTATTGCTGTAGCAAGTCTTGCCATATTCGAACCAATATTGCCAGTACCTATGATTCCCAACGTTTTACCTGAAAGTAAAACATTTTCCAAACGAATCCATGTGCCATTCTTTATATGTGCTGTTTGTAATGCAGCTCTTTTCGCTAATGCAAACATCAATCCAAAAATATGTTCTGCTACTACATAAGAAGTGCGTCCAGGCTGATTGGAAACTATTATCCCGGATTCACGGGCATATTTAAGATCAATCATATCAGTCCCTATCGAACAAGTAGATATCATTTTCAACTTAGGTAATTTAGCTAATTTCTCTTTATCCCATTTAACACTACCTCGAGTATTAATTATTATATCTGCATCTAAAACCCTACTAATCTGTTCATGGATATTGAGAGGCCTGTCTGTATATAAAGTTACTTCACCATATTTTGATAGCCTCTTCATTTGTGGGGATCCAGCAATTTGTGGAGGATAATCTCCAGGTATAACGATATTTAACATAGAC
>CAYRIG010000192.1:0-3662 GCA_964424315.1 uncultured Dehalococcoidia bacterium
AAGAGGCATAATAAATAAAATCAGCCTCGGCTATCTAAGCTTGTTAACACCTGTTCCAGCTGAAGATCTGTTTCCCGGCCAGATTGTACACTCGGCCAAGTTGAAAAGCGTTATTCAGCTTGATCTAGAGGATAAGCTAAGTCCGGGCACATTAATTAATTCTGGGGCATTGATAAGGAAAATAATGATCAGTAGCCTGGTTGAAGCATCCGAACTTTGCAGGATAGAAGATGCTTACTCTCATATCTATCCTGAAAGTCTTATTGCCGGCATCAGGCAAAACAAACATGAAACACTTGAGAAATCATTTAACGGTCTAGTTTTAAAAAAGGTAATCTTAGGAAAAGTGTTTTCAAAAGAAACGGGGATCTTACTTGAATCAATGGTTAATAGCGATGCCCATTTATAATATTTACGATAAGTTTTCTTTTGAGATTATTGATAAGACAGAAGGGTTTATTAGGAGTGCTTTTCTAGAATTAGACTTCTTTAAGAGTGAGAACAGGGCCGCGAATCATACAGTGATCGAGATTGGGGACTTCAAACCAGTTACTACCAATACGCACTGTATTGATCACATCTGGTACATTCGAAAGAACTTTTTGTACGCAGATTTCGGACGGTATAGATTTAATCTTGTAAATCCTTTTGGAGACAACACATTAATTCAGTTCTTTTGTAAAAGACGATTAGTCCCGCCTAGATTTCATTTAACAGTTGAGCACCTTTTATTCAAAGGTATATTGCGCGAACTGTTATTGAGCAAACTTCACCAGATCGGATGGTATTTTCTACATGCATCAGCGGTTTCCATAAAAGGTGAAGTTGTAGTTGTTGCTGGGGCGGGGGGAGTAGGTAAGACTGCTTTTTGGCTCGAGGCACTGAAACACGACGCGATGCTGTATGGAGACGACTTTATACTGATCAACGATGAGGGCAAGGTTGTTCCGTTCCCTAGACATATTAGAACATTAAACTACCGCTTAGAGAATCAGAATAATAGAGATAACCTAAGCACTCAAGATTTAATGCGCTGGTTTTACTCTGTATCGAAATTTACCCATAATCATATTCCTATTGCGGGACCAAAACAGGCTGATCTCCTTTTAATGTTATTTAGAAGTGGTTCAGTCGTGCCTCCGCTTGAACAGGACATATCTGATGGGATGCTATCAGAAAAGATATATCGAAACCTTCTGCTGGAAATCTACCACAATAGGTTGGACTCTTTCTTGTTGATGTATCAATATGTTTTTCCTGAGTGTTTCTCTAATTCTTTTGAATGTAGTTACAAGAATGCACTTGATTTTGCATTTTCAAAGTGTGAAAAGGAAAAACTGATTGTTGAATTTAAAGATAAGAGTGATATAGATAAGTTCTTTCATAAAATAATTGAAAGACTTTAGAGGTTGTGTTTAAAGATTCAAAATTACTATCCTTTTTTTAGCTTTTGGTTAGGTGGAAAGTGATCAGCTTTGTCAAGGTTTTGATTGTCATTTCAACCCAAGATGAAGCACATAGCATCGTTGCTGCTCTATAGAGCAACAGCGCCCATGCTCTATGGATGGGCATTGTTATCGGCAGTGATACTTCGTGGATTTTTCGGCCCAGATTGATGTTTATGGTTAACATTCAGCAATTTTCAACTCTTGTATATACCCATGAAGAGGTATGCTGAAAAATCATCCTATCTAATGTTATTAGGTGGCGTACTGGAAGCAAAATTGAAGGTGGCTCGTTAAATGAATGTGCTAATGATTACTGGTGTATACCACCCAGAGATAAGCGGTGCAGCTAAACAGTGCCATCAGTTGGTTAATGCATTAAAAGAACAGGTCGATTTCACTGTCTTGACGACTACCCGAGATCCTAATCTTTCACCGCAATCTAAATTTGGTGATGTCTATATTTTTAGGCTATTGTTGAATGAAAGGAATTTTTCAGACTACTGCAAGGCTTCATTACAATTAATCAAGGTTTTTTTATCCAGAAGAAAAGATTTCCAGATTGTTCACCTGCACGGCTTCTCACTCAAGTCCTGTTTGCTAACATTGCTTTCCAAACTATTTAACAAGAAAGTAATTATTAAGATGAGCTCAATAGGACATGACGATCCGATATCCATGAAGCAACGAAGTTTTCTGCTTTATTTCTTTTTTTCTAAGGCTGATATCTATGTAGGCATGAATCCTGAGTTTAACAGATTATATCAGAAAACTGAATTACTTTCAAATCGATATAAACAGATTCCTAACTGCGTGGATACAAATCTGTTTCGGCCTGTTACGAATAGAGAAAAGATGACATTTAGGGATCAGCTGGGTTTGCCAAAGGAAAGGAAGCTCATTTTGTTTGTAGGTCATTTTTCTTGGGAAAAAGGTGCTGATCTCTTGTTAAATGCCTGGGAAAGGCATGTAGCTAGCGCCTTTCCTGACACTGGTTTGGTTTTTGTCGGTTCCACTAAACCTGATCATTACGAGGTGGATGCTCAACTGGTGAGGGATGTTCAACAGTTGGCCGGACCGTATGTGAATGAGCGTATATTCTTCATTGAAAAAACTTTCAAGATTGAAATGTATTATCAAACTGCGGATATTTTTGTGTTGCCTTCATTGCGTGAAGGCCTTCCGAACGCTCTTCTGGAAGCTATGGCATGTGGTCTGCCGCTTATCGCATCAAAGCTTGAAGGGATAACGGATTGGATTGTGGAAGATGGTGAAAATGGTTTATTATTTGAGCCGGGAAGTAGATTTAATTTAGAGGAAGGTTTATTAAGAATACTGCGAAATAATAATTCAGCTAATTCATTAGGCGTGGAAGCTAGAAAAACAGTCATTGAAAAATTTTCAATGAAAAGAGTTGCTAAGGAATATGCTGAACTCTACAGATATTTGGATTCCTAATAGTAGTTGATTTAGTGATGCAAGTCATTTAAGTGACTAATTTGAAGAAATTATAACTGTTTCCAAGAAAGTTTATTAGACTGTTTCCAAGAAAGTTTATTAGAACGATTGTTCTTCTTAGTGAATGGGTATTGAAAAGGAAATTCCCTATATTTCTTGACTATCCTCTTAGCCCGGTTCCACGATATGGATTTGGAAAACCACCACATATGAAACTTTATGAATTGATTTATAAAAACTGTGATATCTATAAGAAATACCTTATAGACTTTGTTGATCTAAGTAGTCAATTTATGAGAATCGGTGATTATAAAATGTTTGACTCAGAACGAAATTTTAGAAACGAATATTTGCCGATTTTGGATGCCTTTGTACAGTATAGTTTTCTTAAACTAAATAATCCAAAACATTATTTTGAAATTGGCTCAGGGGAATCAACAAAGTTTGCCAGGAAAGCAATTTCTGATTTTCGACTTAGGACGAAAATAACATCAATTGATCCCTGTCCGAGGTTAAACATTGATAGTATTTGTGACGTGATCGTACGTGAACCGCTCGAAGAAGTAGATTTGAGAATGTTTCAAAAGCTAGAGTATGGTGATATCCTTTTTGTAGACAGTTCACATCGAGTCTTCCAAAATTCTGACGTTACAGTGTGCTTCCTTGATATTGTTCCTTACTTGAAGCCCGGTGTTTTTGTTCATTTTCATGATATTCTGTTGCCATGGGATTATTCACAAGAATATGGTGGGAAACGCT
>CAYRIG010000193.1:0-3659 GCA_964424315.1 uncultured Dehalococcoidia bacterium
ATGTAATAAATCAAGTGGGTGAATCTTGTGGTTCGCTAAACTAGTTTCGGGCAAATAGCATTTTCCTTCAATTAGGTCAGTTTTGAAATCCCTAATAATATTTGTTAACTGGAGAGCTTTACCAAAACAGATTCCCATTTCAAACAAATAATCAGGATTAGATGACTTTAATTTCTGTTCATGCAACAAAATCAATCCAGTGAAGAATTCACCGACGCTGCCGGCAATTTTGTAAATATAGTTATCTAATTCATTGTATGTACTAAAAGGTTTAAGTTCGTTTGGCGAATATTCGCCAAATTTTTTAAGTTCGAATATCATCCCATCGGTAATTTCAAGGAGGACTTTTGAAACAAGACTTTGATCCTTTGAAGATAAAGTATCAAATAAATCTTTGTAAGTGGATATCTTAGTATCAGATTTCTCAGTTTTGCAGATTGGAAATTCATCCAGATTGCCATTAATGGTATTAGTTGTGAATGATTCTCTGATTTTAGATAGATGGTCTTTTTTGTAATTTATAGGAATGGATTTATCATCTACTATATTATCTATATATCTAGCTATTAAATACGCTATTCCAGCAGGTGCGAAAATTTTGTCGGGTAATACCCTAAGTGTAAGATAAAATGATCGTGATACGATTTTCAATTCTTTTAGGATATTTGCTTTTTCTTTATTGCTTAATTTACTTTTGTTGGCTTGTGAAATTTTCATTAATTAAATCATTTAGGTATAGAAATATGGTGAACTAACTTATGTACATAGATAAATATATTTATGAACCAGTTTTAACTGGAAAAATCATATTGTTTTAATAGTTCTTGTAGTAGTATAAGCTAGATTTATTTTAAGTGATATTTTTAAGTTTAATGGTTTATGGTTAATTATGAATATTGATGTACCTTTATTAGAAGCCCAATCTTTGTCTAAAACATTCGACGCTGGCGAGGATTCAATACAACCTTTACAATCAATAGATTTTGTTGCAAAGTCTGGTAATTTTATCGCTATAATGGGACCATCAGGTTCTGGTAAGACAACTCTCCTTAATTTGATGGCGGGTTTAGATAAACCTACAGATGGCAAAGTGTTATTTGAAGGAAAGGATGTTGTCCAAATGTCTGAAAAAGAACTTACCCAGTTCAGAAGACATAGTCTTGGATTTGTTTTTCAATCTTTTATGTTGATGCCCCTATTATCTGCATTCGAAAATGTTGAATTGGTTTTGAGGATAGCTGGAACTGGATCTTCTGAAAGAAAGGATAGGACTTTAAAAGCGTTAGAAATGGTGGGTATGGCACATAGGATGAATCATAGGCCGCACGAGTTGTCAGGAGGAGAAAAACAGAGAGTCGCTATAGCGAGGGCTACTGTATCTGATCCGTATATAATATTTGCGGACGAACCAACAGCGGAATTGGATTCGATTAATGCCCAAGCGATATTCGGTATATTCAAGCAATTGACTATCGAAAAAGGGATGACTGTTATTACTACTACTCATGACGCTACATTAATCGATATGGCTAGTGAGGTTTATGAACTGAGAGATGGTGTTTTACATAGAAAACTTCTAGGTGATTGAGTATTTTAAAGTATTTGTTTTTAGCAACTGCTATTATCCATCCATTGCTAAATTTGTTGGGTCAATAATTATCGTAATAAGTTGAACCAAAGTTCCTAATAATGTAACTTTGGGTTAGAAATTTATATGGCTTTTAAACCGCCAAAAGTATTATTTGAATTCTGGAGGAATATTGATATGTCTAAGCCGAGAGCTTTAGTTACCCGCGGAATATTTGATGAAGCTTTGGAAATGATAAGAGAGACCGTTGATGTTGATTTGTGGGAGGATGAAATGCCTCCAAGTAGAGAAGTGTTACTGAAAAAGGTTAAAGGCGTTGACGGATTATTGTGCTTGTTGACCGATAAAATTGATTCAGAACTCATGGACATAGCTGGTCCTCAATTGAAAGTAGTAAGTCAGATAGCTGTGGGGTTTGATAATATTGATATCCCAGAAGCTACCAAAAGGGGTATTCCTGTTGGTAATACTCCTGATGTTTTAACCCAAACAACCGCTGATGCTGCTTGGGCTTTGTTATTAGCAGCAGCTAGAAGGATAGGAGAAAGTGAAAGAGCCGTGCGGTCTGGCGGATGGCGTACATGGCATCCATTGCATTATTTGGGACAAGATGTATATAACGCAACTCTTGGAATAATCGGCATGGGTCGGATAGGAATAGAAGTTGCTAAAAGAAGTTCGGGTTTTAATATGGAAGTTTTATATAGCGATATATACAGAAGAGAGGACCTTGAAAAAGAATATGGGTTCAAATATGTTGATCTTGAGACTATTTATAAAGAAAGTGATTTTATAAGCATACATACGGTATTAAGCGAAGAGACCCATCATCTAATAAGTACAAATGAATTTAGTATGATGAAAAATAATGCAGTAATTGTTAACGCAGCTAGGGGACCTATAGTTGACTCGAAGGCTTTGTACGAAGCTCTTAGTGAAAATAAAATTGCTGGAGCAGGCCTTGATGTTACTGATCCTGAACCCATACCTGTTGATGATCCTTTGTTGACTTTAGAAAATTGTGTGATTGTTCCTCATATAGCTAGTGCTAGCGTTAAAACTAGGCGAGAAATGTCTATGATATCAGCAGAGAATTTAATTAGAGGTATTAAAGGAGAAAGACTGTTAACTCCTGTTAACCCAGAAGTTTACGATTGAAATATGTGTGTTTATTGAGCATAAACGTGTAATTAAAATCATTTTTTTTTATAACGAGGTGTTAAATGGCTAAATATGAAACATTGGATTTATCTGGTATTTGTAACATAGGCTTAAAGGAGTTTTCGGTAAAACCAGCTTTTGGATGCCAAGAATATCGAGGAATTCCATTTGCGATAGGTGATGGTTCTCAAGATAGTTCTAATTTGTTTTTGAAATTGGACTCTAATTCTGGGCCAGTTAGAATAAAGGTTGATAAAAAAGCACACCGCGTTATATTTGCACATAGACTATTAGATTCAAGGTTTATGAAAGATGCAAGTGTTGGCAGCGTTGCAGCTGAATATAAATTTATAATGAAAGATCGTACTGAAACATCCGCTTTTATTAGGGAACGATTTGAAATTGCATTTATATCACCAGATGCGATTCCGGGAGTACCAGGAGCTCCATTTTTGGCCGTGCCAGATTCAGATGATTCTTTGATGGATAGATTCGAAGGTCGTTGGGATCAAATTGGGAGAAGGCAGATGGAGTCATCACAGGCTTCAGTACAAGATTATTATTTATGGAATTGGTGTAATGAATCATCAGGAAAAGAAATCGATTGTATCGAGCTGATACCAGGAGAATTACCTGTTTTGATAGCTGCAGTTACGTTGTCTCATGTTGATGAAAATCCCTTTGCCCGTGTGGGTAAAAGACCGGTTAAGATTGAAGCAAATAGTAATGAGTTGCAAGAAATACCAGGAGAAACTTTGTCGATTGAAGTTGATACTGGCGTTTCAACCTATCCTCATTCTTTGCCTGAAGATTCTTCAGATAAATTTATTGAAGATAAATTCAAAGGTTGGGGAGAGGCTGAGAATTCTGTTTCAAAGTCATCTTATGTTGATATTTCGGCTACAAATTC
>CAYRIG010000194.1:0-248 GCA_964424315.1 uncultured Dehalococcoidia bacterium
TATAAACCAAAATGATCATCAAATGAAGCCTGAAATTGGGATTCAAAATATGATTGGAAATCAACAGGAAACCAAAAAAGTATTCCCTTATGGGGTCAACAGAGGAAAAATTGAACAGGTAATCAAGTCGCATAATCTGCCTATTGGTATAGTTTCCAACATAGAAGAAACAGATTATATATTGACCACAAAAAATTTTTATAGAAGAAGAACGAAATTGTTAAGAGACGCTGAAATAAAAGGCAAAA
>CAYRIG010000194.1:258-3646 GCA_964424315.1 uncultured Dehalococcoidia bacterium
GAAGAAATGCTTTAGCTCAAATACACCAATTTTTCAAATCTCTAACAAAAATCAATTTGAATCAAAATTCAAATAAAAACTTGAATTTAGTCGTAAACGAAATGGAAAAAGCTGTGAAAAACTTGAATGAAGGCGAATCATATTCTGAGCTAAGTCCACAATCGAGTTATATAAGACGTATACAACATCAGATAGCAGAACAACACGGGTTAGAATCTTCTTCAAATGGAGTTGATCCCGATAGAAAGGTAATATTGTATAAGCGCTCAACTCATAGAAAGCTATAAAGAGAATCATTGTATAGGGGAAAAAATTAAATGTTTATTTCTTTTGAAGGAGTTGATGGAAGTGGTAAATCCACACAGATAAACCTTCTTAAAATCGAGATTGAAAAAAAAGGTTTGGAATGTGTTGTACTCGAAGAGCCGGGAACGACTTTAGCAGGTATTGAAATTAGAAAAATTCTCAAAGATTATGAAAAAGTAGGAGAATTATGTTCCATTACAGAACTATTTCTTTTTGCAGCGAGTAGGTCTGAATTAGTTAGTAAAAAGATAAAGCCTGTTTTGGCCAGGCAACGAACGGTGCTCATAGCAGACAGATATATTGATTCTACATTAGCATATCAAGGGTATGGAAGAGGGTTTGATATTGATAAAATTAATTACATCAATAATATTGCTACTCAGTGTATAAAGCCAGATGTAACGTTTTTGTTAGATTGTTCGCCATCTCAAGGTCTCGGTCGAATTAACAAATCTAGGAGGCCTTCTAAGTCAAGTCAAGATTTATCAATTGATCCAATTATAAGTAAAGACAGATTCGAATCCGAGGGATTGGATTTTTATCAAGCAATTCGGTCAGGTTACTTGGAAATAGCGAAATTGGAACCCAAAAGATGGAGAGTAATCAATGCTGAGCTTCCAGTAACACATATAGCATCTGAAATATGGGGTATGACCAAAAAATTGATTGCAGAAAATTAAATTTGATATTTCAAATTTACCAGAATTTCCAGTAGGAATTTTTCTTAGATTTTGGTATTTCCATCGTAAATTGTCCCGTATTTGAAGATCCATCTATAATGGATTTTGGGTTGTCGGAAAACATTTTCGAAGCAATATCTACACCATATGAATTAGATACTACTTTGAAAGCAGATGACAATATTGGTAATCTTGGGCCGGTAGGCCTGTGTGTATCTGAAGCGAATGTATGAACTAGTCCTTCTTTTAGGTATCTTTGGGTCAAGTTTTTAGCCTTTTTGCCAAAAAGACCTAGGATACTACCAGCTGTGAATTGGGTTAACATGCCTCGATTAACAAATTCGTTTAAAATAGAAGGTGTATTTTGAAATAATTCAAGTCTTTCAGGATGTGCCAAGACGGGTGTGTATCCTTCTAGTTGGACATCAAATAATATTTTTTCAATAAAATTGGGTTTTCCAAAAAATGGTAATTCAACCAGAGCATAGTTGGTTTGATTTAGAGTTAAAGATGTACCATTAGACAAAGCTTCTGGCAAATCCAAGCTTATATGGTTTTCCATCCCTAGACCTATTTCAAGGTTGATTTTTTCAGTTTTTAGTCGTGATTTGAATTCAGAGAATAGTTGTTTTAGCTTGGGTATCGAATGGTTTTCTGTGACGTCTTTATGGTGCGGAGTACAAATCATATTTATAGTTCCATCATTGTGAGCAACTCGTGCCATTGCAACACTATCGCCCATTTCATGCGGCCCATCATCTATATTTGGCAAAATATGTGAGTGGATATCATACACGATGTATTAGGATTAGGCTGATTTTATTAAATTGGAGTAAACAAGTTCTGTTTTTGTAGCAGCTGTATTCCAACTCAACTTGTTAGCTTGAGCAGTTGCTTTTTGTCCCATATTCGCTCTTAAAATAGGGTTTTTGAGCAAAATTTCTAAACGCTCAGCATAATGTTCTGGACAGTTCCATGGTATTAAATAACCTGATGTACCTTGCTCTATAAACGTTTTGGCTCCACTGTTACGACTAGTTATAACCGGTGTTCCGCAAGCCATTGCTTCGAGGGCTGCTAGACCGAAACTTTCATAATATGAAGGCATTACAAGTACGTCTGCAGCACTCATGTAGAGAGGCATTTTATTATGTTGGATGTTACCTAAGAATTTAATTTTTTCACTTAGATTTAACGCTTTAATTATAGTTTGCAGTCTTTGAAATTCCACTTGGTTATTCAGATAATCACCGGCTATCAGTAGGGTTATGTCTGCATTATTTTCAATTTTATAGATTGCAGATATCAATATATCTAACCCTTTTAGTGGCTCCAGCCTTGCTACAGCTAAAATAATTTTCTCAGAGTTCAATCCTAAATGTTTTTTGGTTTCATATTTATCTTTTGGTTTGAACAAATTTAAATCTACTCCAGCAGGAATAACATTAAGTTTGTCAGTTGGGATATTATAGATGTCTTTTATCGTGTCGGCCTCATCTTGGGTCGAAATTATTATAGAGTCAGAATTTTCTGCCATGGTATATTCAACCTGCAAACGATCATTAGTTTCGTGTTCGCCAACTCTTGCCAATATTTTTTTTTGAGCTAATGTGTGAAAGGTTGATACGTGGGGGATTTCCCATTTGCTACTTAATGATAACCCGACGGACCCAGATAACCAATAATGAGAGTGCATAATATCGTATTTTATGGAATGTTTTGACACAAAATCTTCTATAGAATGTTCCACATCAGACAGATAATCGAAAGCATCATTTTTTCCAACATTTTCTGGAATACCATCCACATGTATTACTCTAAGAGTTGGTGATATCTGTGTTATCTTGCAGTGATGAGATTTATGAGACTTTGTATATATATCAACAGAACATTTATTGCCTGAAAGTTCTTTGTATAAACTTTCAATATATACGTTCATCCCACCTGAGTGTTTTTCGCCAAGATCGTTGACGGGACATGTATGAATTGATAATACCGCTATTTTTTTAAACAAATTATTTATCCGTTATTATATTGTACTAATATTTGAATCCGATGACATTTTATTTTTGGGTTGTTTTTGCATTTAATTCTAAAGCCACTATTTACTTATAGTAACAGTAAATACATCCACATCCTTAGCCCCTAAGTGATATTTATATTTCTCCTTCCCTTTTAGAAAATTAAATTCTTTTTGGCCTGATGATATTGCATGTTTAATTGCAAAGGCGGTGTTTAAAAGGCCCACGCTGTATTGTGAAAATGAAGGGTCAAACCCGCTATTATATAGCAAAAACGATTCCCCGGATTTCAATATAAAATTAGTGGCAACACTTTTATTGTCCAAAATTAAAGAATGTAAAATTAGCATTTCATTGGGAAAGTTCTTTGGGTGTAACAGC
>CAYRIG010000195.1:0-3627 GCA_964424315.1 uncultured Dehalococcoidia bacterium
ACAACTTGATCTAATTAAAAATAAAAACAAAGAATTAGCTATTTTAAATGAAAAAGGATCCATGGGACCTGAGACCGGTACGCCTATGTTTTGAAATCCGTATCGACCTAAATCTTGGATAGTAGTTTGAAGTCCGGGTTCATTTATCTCAAATATTTTAAGTGTCATTCTTTATGCTCTTGTTAGGTTTGAATTTGTTAGTTTTGACTAAATTCAATATAGTTTCATATTCATTGATAGATTTTATTGGCACAAACCGTATCAGGTCTCCTGGCATAATAAGTGATGGTGGATTTTGTTCATGATTGAAAAGCGTTAAGGGAGTTTTTCCTATTAATCTCCAACCTCCAGGACTTTCAGAAGGGTAGATGCCAGTTTGTTTGTCTGCGATTCCTACTGAACCTGCCGGTATTAGGGTTCTTGGGGTGGTTAATCTTGGGGTCGATATAGATTCGTCCATACCTCCCAAATATGGGAACCCTGGAGTAAACCCTAACATGTAAACAAGGTATTCTGGTCTACAATGAATTTCTATAACTTGATGGGGGGTTAAATTATTGTGTTCAGCTACAAAATCTAAATCTTCACCATATTTATCACCATATAATACTGGTATGTCTATCACTGTTTGTTTGGATTCAGTGGTTTCAAGTGCAGATAAGTTTTGTTCAATTAACCTAATTAAATTTTCAACAGGTAATTCAGAAGGATTATATTGGATCAAGATGGAGTTGTATGAAGGGATTAAATCTAGTATTCCAATATTGGAATTATCACTCAACAGTTTAAATAAGTTATGAACTTTATTATTGATTTGAGCGTTTATTTCATTTCTAAATCTTACAGAAACAAAACAATCGCCGGTCGATTCAATTATTGGCTGCTCTTCATTCATCAGTTGGTAGTTGTTCTCTAGGTAGTAATTTTATTACTTGGGCATATTTTGTAATGGTTTTATTTCGACCCCGGATGATTTTAGACTTGTATTCACTTTTATAGCCATTTCAACTGCTCCAGGGGTGTCTCCATGTATACACAAGCTGTCGGCTTCAATTTCTATTGTATTCCCATTTATGGTAGTTGCAATCCCTTCTGTCACCATTTGATTACTTCTATCTGCAACTTCATTGACATCATGTAAAACCGAGCCTTGTATAGACCTAGAAACTAAAGATCCATCATCGTTAAGAGCCCTGTCTGCGAATATTTCATTGTATGCTTTTAATCCCATATCATTAGCAGTTTTTATCCATTTTGAACCAGACAAAGCTAGAAGCATTAAGTTCGAATCGTATTCTAATATTGCTTCGCAAATAGTTTTGGCTATTTTTTCATTCATAACAGCTTGGTTATACAACGCTCCATGTGGCTTTACGTGTTGTAGTGTTTTGTTTTTGGTAAATGCCTGTAAAGCACCTATTTGATAAATAATATCGGATTTTAATTCACTTACGCCTATATCCATATTTCTTCTTCCAAATCCTGCTAGATCAGGATAACTTGGGTGAGCTCCAATTTCGACTCCGTGATTTTCTGCAAGCGTGACAGTTTTGTTCATCCAAAGTGGATCTCCTGCATGAAATCCACAAGCTATATTTGCAGAACTTATATATTTGATTACTTCTTCATCATGGCCTAATTTGTACATTCCAAAACTTTCGCCCATATCGCAGTTGATGTCTACTTGTTTTGTCATATCTTCTTTCCTGAATATATGGATTTACTGATGTAATAATTTAAGTTATATATTAAATTATTTTGATATAGCATTTATATATTATAGAAATGATATATATTTTGGTAAACTGAAACTAAGTTTTAATTTAATAGCTTGTTGGAAAATTCAAGCATTTTTAGCAACTTAAATATAATAAAATGTTGATGGGTTTAAATGGATAACGAAGTTCTTGCTCAAGCTTTCACTCTAACTTTGATAGGTGTTGGTACAGCTTTTGTCTTGTTGATTGTACTAATGTTATCAATAAAAATAATGTCATATATATTAGTGAAATTTATATCGAGGCCTATTACAAAGGCTAATGAAATTGATTCTTCTTTGGACATTGATAAAAATAGGGATAAAGTTATAGCTGCTTCTTTGGGGGTTGCTGCTTATAGAGCTTTATTGTGGAAAGAAAAATCTGATTAGAATCAAAAAATGATAGGTGGTTATAAGTAAAAATATGTTTGCGGATATTGTAATCGGAAATTCATCATATGATTATAAACTGTCAGCTTCGTTTATGGAGAGGATAAGTGACTGAATTTTTAGAATTCATAAATGCTTCTGGATTCATGAATATTGGTTGGCAGAACTTGATAATGCTCCTAGTAGGTACTGCATTCATAATTTTGGCTATTAGCAAAAATATGGAGCCATATGAACTGTTACCAATTGGATTAGGCATCTTGGTAGTTAATCTCCCATTCACTGGGCTATCAGCTGAGCCTACTGCATCATCAAGTCATCAAGATGCAGGTATATTAGGTGTGATATTTTATTATGGCTTATCCTTTTGGAATATAATCCCGCCCATAATATTTTTGGGATTAGGCGCGATGACTGATTTTACATCTATTATTGCGAATCCTAAAACCCTCTTATTAGGAGCTGCTGCACAAATTGGTATTTTCTTAGCTTTTTGGGGTGCTTTAACAGTTCATTTGATACCTGGTATTACTGGGTTTACTGTCGAGGAAGCTGCGGCTATAGGTATAATTGGTGGTGCTGACGGACCGACTACTATATTTTTATCAGCAAAACTTGCACCACATTTGTTGGGTATAACTGCTGTAATAGCATATTCCTATATGGCTAGCGTTACTTTTATTCAGCCACCTCTAATGAAATTGTTAACAACTGAAAAAGAACGTGTTATTGAAATGAAGCCGCCAAGAGAAGTTTCTCAACTAGAAAAATTGATTTTCCCGCCTTTAGCAATGTTGCTTATAATACTTGTTGTACCAAGGTCAGCGCCATTAATTAGTATGTTCATGATTGGTAATATGTTTAGAGAAAGCGGTGTTGTACCAAGATTGGCTAATACTGCTTCAAATGAGTTAATCAATATTGCAACTATTTTCTTGATGTTAACTGTTGGAGCGCAATTAACAGCGCAACGAGTTTTTAACTTAGAATCCATATTGATTTTAGTTTTGGGATTGGTTGCATTTTCGGCGGGTACAGTCTCAGGAATCATTTTTGCGAAATTTATGAACATATTTATGAAAGAAAAAATAAATCCATTGATTGGCTCTGCAGGAGTTTCTGCAGTTCCAATGGCTGCAAGGATTTCTCATCATATAGGGCAAGAATCTAATCCAAAAAGCTTTTTGTTGCCACATGCTTTAGGACCCAATGTAGCTGGTGTGATTGGTTCAGCTGTTGTTGCTGGTGTTTTCAGTTCTTTATTGGGTTAACGAATTATATTAGAACGGTTTTTATAGATGGATAAAAAATTTAAGATCAAAGTAAGTGATGTCTGGTACAGTGTTGAAATAATCGATTTAGATTCTAATGAAGCCCTTGTATCTGTTGATGGTGAAGAGATTTCAGTTGAAATAGTTAAAGATGTTGTTGACAAAGTTGAACAAGATTCTATAGTAGATTCAAACCAAGATTCTAAA
>CAYRIG010000196.1:0-3616 GCA_964424315.1 uncultured Dehalococcoidia bacterium
AAAACGACAACCTACCTGAATAATCAACTGTTGCTAAATCATCAGTAATTTTCTTCCATAGATAAAGTGTTAAATGTTCATTCAGATTAGGATACGCTTTTGGATCAATACGAGGGCAGAATTCACATAAACGATTACAAAGGCCTGTAATATTGAATTCTATATGAGAGAATGGGGGGGGTCCATCAGGAAAATGTTCAACTGATTTAAGATGCAGATTTTGAATTTTATTCTTTCGTGCGACATTGGGATCTACAAACATATTGATTTAATCTTAACTTAGAAATTAACGAGTCAGTTTACCATAACTGCACTGATACTCGTTAATCCTATCGCTGCTATTGTTGAAATATTTGCTCCAATAGAAAGTTAGGGGAAGAGAAGTTGTTCTAAAGTATTAGGTCATTCAATAGAGTTCATATTTTTATTTATTTCTAGGGCTTTTTCTGCCAACATTAGATCTCTCAATTGGTGAATATCTATGCCCGTAAAATCATCATCATTCACGATGATTTCAACAACATCTCCAATTCTTCTACCTTCTCTCCATAGCCAAGCCCGGCTTGCACAAGCAATACCAGTATCCTCCCTAATGATTGGTTTTTTTATTTGGCGAGAGGTGTAAGTTGCCATCCATGGTTTGAGCCTTTCCCATGAGCCATCATCCTGTTGATTCCAAAAATTTTTATGGGTAGCGTATCCTGAAAATACACTCTCTAATTTTGGATTTTCTTTTAGCATTATCACAGCATCTTTAATCCATTGAACCTTTCTAAAAATATCTGTAGCGCTAAGAAATACGGCAATCTCAAATTCTTTCTTAATTTCTCTTTCGTATTCAAGTAATGCATGCTTCAGAGTATCCTCAGTTGAAGTTAAATCTTGAGCAAGCTCGGGGGGCCTAATAAAAGGTACTATCGCACCAGAAGATTCTGCAATTCTTGCAATTTCTTTATCATCAGTGGTAACCAAAACAGTCCCTATGGCACCAGATTCAATGGCTTGTCGTATGGGCCTAGAAATTAAAGGCTCACCACCCAATTTTAAGGTATTTTTTCTTGGTAGACCTTTTGAACCACCCCTAGCAGGAATAATACAAATTACATCTTCTATTTCGAAACTCATATCATTTATGTAAACTTAAATACATTAATTAAATTAATTACTACTTGGCTTAACTATTGCAAGCATAGTATCACCATAACAAGCCTTATTTAATATATTCTTATACCTAATATTAAAATCTATAAACAACTGCTCCAAATCACTAGTGATAGAAGGAGTTTTAATACCAGTCAAAGGAAAGGAATTTGATGTTGCTTGTTCTCTCGAAGGGCTTTTTTTATTATGAAATACCCAGTTATAATGATTTAAAAATGATGTTTCTTGAAAACAATCAATTTTCTCAACACAGTTTTCGCCAAATGCCTTCTCAAGAGTCAATTTAAGTGTTTTCTGGTTAAAGTACCACAAATGGGGTTCCTGAAACCAAAAATTAGTAAATGAGCGATTATTATATAGAGCAACAAGTGGGTTAGTTGCACTTGGAACTTCAATCACAAATACTCCCGTCTCACTCAAAATTGATGTTAATTTTCTTAGGAAAAAAGGAGGATTATAGACATGCTCAAGAACTTGATTTAATACTATGATATCAAATTTCTCTTTAATCATTGTATAGTCTTCATAACAGGGTATTTTAAGATGATCACTAACAAAACTTCTTTCCTCAAAATTTTTTTCCACTCCAACCGCCTTGGCAACATTTTCACGAATTGATTCTAAAAAATATCCAGGTCCACAGCCTACATCTAAAACATTTGAATCATTTTTCATATAATCGCTTATTCTCTCCTTTCTAATTTCTTGATAAGGCGTCTTGTTGTTAAAATTAAACAAAATGTCGTTTTTGCCATCTTTGTAATATTCTTTAAGGTATTCGCCTTGATAGAACTTATCCAATTTTTCTTGACTAGTAAAATACAACTTATCTAAAAAAATTAAACTACACTTGTTGCATAATATTGGTTTATAGTCACTTACGTTTCTAAGTGTATTATCGACATCTTTTATATTTTTAGAGGCACATAAAGGGCACTCGGAAGGCTTATAACTGATATTTTGCATTTTTTAAATCAATATTCAAATTTAATTTATTATTTATTGTTCTCAACTAGCTGCTTTCAACATTACTGTTTTAATTTCAGTTAAATCTTGAAAGCCTGGATTGACATAATTAAAAGCTAGAACTGCCTGTTCTATATTCATTTCAGAACCATTAATATTATTAAGTCCTCGCTCTTTTGACAAGGCTAGAAATTTAGTTACCGCAGGTTGATATATAACATCAAATATATTAGTATCAAAAGAAATAAGATTTACCTGATCCATGGTTAATGGAGATTCATTTTCTTGATCCAAAAATCCAATAGAAGTACAATTAATCACACCATCTACATCTTTTATATTTCTATATACTTCAGACCAATTAATCCAATCAGCGTTAATAGACTTAGCATACTCTTTTCCATTTTCTGACCTTCCCACTATTGTAATTTTTCCACTCTCTCCAACTTCAGCGGCAAAATATGCAGAAACCGCTTTTGCAACACCACCTGTACCAAGGATTAAAATAGAATTGGCGGTTATTTCTCCAAAATTTGATCGATACGAAAGAACTGATGCTTCACCATCGGTATTAGTTCCATATAAATGATTATCCTTACCACGATAAAGACAATTTACGGCACCAATATCCTTTGCCTCGGCAGTTATTCTATTACCTAACCAGTTAGCTGCATTTTCTTTGTAGGGCATAGTAACAGCACCACCAATAAAATTTTGATCATAATTTAATTCGTTAAGTAAGTTTTCAAAATTCTCTTCGCTAACATCCAACGGAAACATTAGAGTTGATAAGCCATAATGAGAATATGCAGCATTCCATAGTAACGGCGATCGTGCACTATAAGAAGGATTTATGCCGAGTATTGCGCAGAATTTATCACCCTTGCTTAGGTTAATATCATTATTAATTAAATTTTGGATCATTATTCATTGTTCAATACGTAACGATCAAAACTTGCCTTCGCAACCATGTCCATTCTTTGCATGATACTGCCAAACTCTTCATAATCAATCGGCTGAAGTGGATCTACAGCAGCATTTGGTGGGTCAGGATGTACTTCGAGCATTACACCGTCAGCACCAGATGCAATTCCAGCAAGAGACATAGGTTTAACCCATGGGCGCCAAAAAGTGGCATGTGATGGATCAACCACCACTGGCAAATGTGTTAATTCTTGCGCCGCTGGAACAACTTGCAAATCAAGTAAAAATCTTGAAGTTGATCGATGTGTATGAGGCACGGATACACCCCTTTCACACAATAATACTTTTTCATTTCCTTCAATTAATATGTATTCTGCGGCACCTAACCAATCCCTTAAAGAAGCACCATAGCCTCTTTTTAACATAATTGGCTTGCCAGTCTTTGCACACGCTGTTAGTAAAGGATAGTTTTGCATGTTTCTGGTTCCAATTTGCAAGATATCTGCAGCTTCTGCAACTAATGGCACATATCTTTCCTCCATAACCTCAGTTATTATAGGGATAC
>CAYRIG010000197.1:0-3612 GCA_964424315.1 uncultured Dehalococcoidia bacterium
TTTTCTTGTTCTAAAAATTTTGATAGAAAAGAATCAAATACTTTAAATCAAAACGGAAGAATATATACTTTAGAAATATTAGAGGATCTACCAAGCGCCGATGTAATAATTGTCCCGGTTGGTGCTGGTAGCGGTGTCTGTGGCACAGCTATTGCTGCGAAATCAATCAATCCTAAAATAGAAGTTATAGGAGTTCAGTCTGATGCAGCTCCTGCTGCATATTTATCATGGAAATCCGGGGGTTTGGAATCGAACCCAAATAATACCATTGCTGAAGGTTTAGGCACGGCCCTTGGGTTCTCTTACACTATAGGGATTATGAGGGATCTAATCGACGATTTCATTTTAGTTACTGATAAAGAATTGGAGTCGGCTGTTTTATTACTGTTAGAGCATACTCATAACCTTGCAGAACATGCGGGTGCAGCTTCTTTGGCTGCTGCATTAAAAATTAAAGACCGATTATCAAATAAACAGATTGTCCTTGTGATGAGTGGAGGGAATTTATCGATGCAACACCTTACAAAAATAGTTAACCAGAAATAGTTTTAATCGAATTAATATCGCTTATTTTTTGCATGCCTTCGGTTTTCATCCGCATTAATAACTCTTTTTTGATATGGCTTATTGCAAAAGGACCTCGGTACACTAACGCAGAGTAAAGTTGAGCAGTGTTAGCGCCAGCATTTAAAGCATTAAATACATCATCACCAGTAAAAATACCCCCACATGCATTTATGGCAATGCGAGGTCCAAAATTTGAACGAAAACATGACACCATACGCAATGTAGATTGAATTAACTCACCGCCGCTTAATCCACCTTCTCCGACAGATAGTCGCGAATCTTTTATAGGATGGCTATTCGCTACAGTGATACCGTCAGCCCCGGATTCTATGCAAACACCAACCAATTTGATTGCAGCGTCTATTTCATTATTTTTATTTTCATGAGGTGGTAATTTAATGATTAAAGGTTTGTCTGTTGTACCACGCACCTCCGTTATCATTTCAGACAATTTAATAGGATCATGAAATGTTTTCAGACCAGCGGTATTGGGAGAACTAATATTTATCTCGATTCCGGAAACAAATGATTCCAATCGAATACAAGATTCTTTTAAAGCACTTATTTCTGTTCCGGATATACTCCCAAAAATTGGAGATAATCTGTTTTTTGATGTCGAGTTGATTGAATTGATTACAAAGTCCATGCCTTTGCTTGGAAACCCCATACAATTCAATATCGATTTTCGTTCAATATCACGAATCAATCGAGGTTTAGGATGTCCTGGTTGAGGATGGAGCATTACTGTTCCTGCAGTTATATAAGCAAAATCTAGCTCCGATAATGACCTCAGCATACGAAAATCTTTATCGAATCCAGCTGCCATTCCAATCGGACTAGATAACGAAATCTCACAAATTTCTGTGTTTAATTCAGAAATATCTGTATTGATATATTTGCCGAGTAAAATCCATGGGATTTTATTTCTCAGAATTATTTCTGCAAGATTTTGCGCTGTCTCCGGAGGCAAAAATTGAAGTAGTCGTAGTATTAAATCGCTATATAACATTAAACAAATTATAAAATAGTTATTACAATAAGAACTAATTATGGATTATCAAACCAACAAATGAATCTAAATTTTGAGCGTGGAGACCACAAAAAACCAAAAGGTCACGCATTTATATACTTCACTGGCACAGACTCTGATTCTACATATTTTGCAACTTATTTAATGGTCCAACCTATAAACGTAGATATTTCAAAATATGTGCCACCTTTTTTAATGAATCAAATTGGTGAGCTGGAGAAGGATTTATCCGCATTCGCTTTTCCTCCTTCACCAGAACGAATTGATCATTTAGACAATATAAAAAACCTAGCAGAAATCAGGGAGGATGATTTGATTTATGGTGGGGGAATGTCATCAAATGATCCGACCGCAGCAATTATCAGAGTAAATGAAATCCTTGAGTGGTACTCAAACCTTTACCAAAATAACAAACAACTTTCGAATACTTCCATCGAGCAAGAAACAGGCACCGATGTAAACGAGGTTATATACAGCCTTATGAATGATCAAGACAAGCTCGAGGAACTTACCAAACTAATGGGTAAACTCAGATATGCTGCCGAAGACACAGGTGACAGATTATCTCGAGACACAGAAGAGCAAATCAAACTACTGTCACAACACCTACCGGAAAACCATGAAATACCAAAAATCATAAAAGCCGCTAAGGGTACCGATACTCAAGGTCATAGGTTAGCCGAGCTATATTTACAACGGTCTTTTCATTTAATAAATGAGTCTTTTGCCGATTTAAGTAAAATAGAAAAGGAAATTAAAAAGATTGAGGGAATTGATCATCATGGCTGATTAAGCTTTCAACCTGCTTCCTGTGTGGCATTGAAACTTGAGCACCTTTTTGTGATACAGCTATTGATCCTGCTGCGCAGCCTTTTACTACAGCTTCCCTTAAAGGTAATTTTTCAGCAATTGAGACAGTAAACGATGCACCAAAAGCATCCCCAGCAGCCACGGAGTCCACAACCTTTGCTGGAATTGACGAAACAAACCCTGATTCATTATCAGTAGCATAGTAGGCCCCTAGGTCTCCCATTTTAATTACTACCGTTGAAACACCAATTTCAAGTAAAACAGAAGCTGCTTTTGCAGCCGAAATCTCATCATTTATTTGGATTCCAGTTAAAAATGTTGCTTCATTTTGGTTCGGCATGATTATGTCAATATAATCTATAATCTGTTTTAGCTGCCCGTCTGAAGGAGCAGGGTCGAATATAACTGGAACTTCCATCTCCTTTGCTAAACATGCCACTTTTTTTGTTACGGCAACTGGTAACTCGTTCTGAATCATTAATGCATCCACACCAGACAAACACTCTTGTGCAGCTTGGATCTCGCGATTACCTGTCAACAGATTTGCCCCGCGAACCTGGACTATATAATTTTGTCCATGTTTATCCAGCAATATTATTGCTATCCCCGACTGCGAATCAGAATCTTTGTAAACAGATCTAACATCAATGCCTTCAGAAATAAGGTTTTCGATTAACTGCACGCCATATTCGTCTTGCCCAACGCGTCCTATCATTGACACTTTAGCCCCCATCCTCGCCGCACCTACGGCCTGGTTAGCTCCTTTGCCTCCCGGAGTTATATGAATACTATTACCAGTAACGGTTTGACCAGGCTCTGGTATCACATCTGAGGATGTGATTAAATTTATATTAATACCCCCCACAACCAATATTCTAGGCGCAGTAACTGAGAGTTTGTTGGTAGATTTCATATCAACCAATCAATCCCTTTTCTAAAAAAGATTTCAAAAAAATGGCTGGGCCATCCTGATCGACAGTTCCACATAAAGCGTCTGCAGATTTGACGACATCCTCTACTGAATCTTCCACTGCTACTCCTAGGCCTGCCCACTTCAACATATGGATGTCATTGTACCCATTCCCAAAAGCAAGCACTGAGTCGTTTGAAATCCCTAAACGGCTGCATAAAAGTTCCAGAGCTCTATGCTTTCCCGCAAAAGGATGTAATATCTCGCAAAAATTTGGCAACGACCGCGTTACATG
>CAYRIG010000198.1:0-3607 GCA_964424315.1 uncultured Dehalococcoidia bacterium
GGATAACAGGCTATAGCGGTGATGGCGACCATGCTACAAAGGCACGCATAAGCGCACCTGCAGATATTACATTTGACCAAATAGGAAACCTATACTATGCAGACGAATCAACTCATGTGATACGTAAAATTGATATAAAAGGTATTATAACTACGATAGCTGGCAACGGTAGTGCAGGGTTCTCTCCCGACGGTACCGCTGCCATTAAATCCCAAATCAATTCACCTGCGGGACTAGATATATCAAAAAATGGAATCTTGTATTTTTCTGACACTGGTAACAGGTTGCTAAGAAGAATCAACAAAAATGGCCAAATTGAAACAATAGCAGGGAACAATTCGAAAAAAGTAACTTTTGAAGACCATACAGATCTAAATGGAGTAGCAAAAATTATATTTCCTAAGAATATAAGATTCTACAACAATAATGTGTTACTAGTTACAGATCACTTTAACCATCAAATTCACGCAATCAAGGTAGATAAATGACAATATATGTCACACTACTTCAACTTCATTTTCAACAGACCCTACACCTTCTAGGCTTATACGAACAACATCGCCTTTTTCAAGCGAAGCAATATCATCACCATCTTTTGCAACCACAAATCCACCCGTATACTGTATAACTACTTTAGGTGGAGCATCATGGGCAACAGTAGAAGCTATTATTTCTTCTGGTGTCCTCTTAAATTTAGTTATAAGATTACTTTGACCAATCTGATTCCCACCCCTGAATTGTTTTAGTTCAAGATGCAGTTCCAACGGTGATTTCACGTCCTCTAAAGAAAGAATGCAAGGACCTATTGAGGCACATCCTTTAAATACTTTTGAAGGCACAGCCCAATTAGAGCTCAACCCAGCCAATGTACCGGCTACTTCATTGCCAGTAGAAATACCTGCAAATTTACCTTTATATATAATAAAAACTATCTCTCCTTCAGCTATAGTTCTTTCTGTATCTTCTCGAATACCTATCTTATCGAAAGGTCCAACTAACCTATGATTTGTCCCTTTATAAATCGTTGTTGAAATACTTGGGGTATTGTAAGCAAGTCTAGTATCTTCATTTGCATTAGCTAGCGCTTCTTCATCCATAATCATATTCCCCAAACCACCAGCCCACATTTCTTCCGGTTCGATAGGTTTTATGATACAGGCAGGTCCTGATTTTTTGATTGACCGCTTGATTAGTTCGGTCAAATCAAATGTAACACCCTTTCCCTGAGCCAACACGTTTTTAGTTAAATTATCCACAGTAATGCCGCTGATATCGGCAACATCCAATAAATCTTCATATGAATTCACCAAATCGTTTACGCTCGTAAGAGAAGTCAACACACCGTCACTAGTTTCTACACATAAATGAATTTTTCCAAATTGTTCAAGTACTCTGTAATATTTCACTATATTCCTCCAAATTGCTTATTTGTCATTCGCCAACTAACAATATCCCATCTTTCAAGTTGATTAAATGGGTTCATCAACCATTTCGATAAATATCTCATCCCCTTCATATAAATAATCTGATATCACATCCTCATCCAACTCTACTCCAAGCCCAGGTTCGGCTGGAGGTATTATATATCCATCCTGCCAATTTATTGGCTTTTTCAAAATTTCTGCATGGAATCCAGACATTTTTTCTATGCTTTCCTGTATTAAGAAATTCGGACTGCAGGTCGCTAACTGTATATTTGCTGCGGCTACTATAGGTCCACAATATAGATGGGGAGCTAGCTGTACATAGTGGGATTCAGCCATACCCGCTATCTTTTTTGCCTCAAGGATACCTCCGATCCTTCCCAAATCAGGTTGAATTATTGCGGCGGCCTGATTAGCAAAAAGATCAACAAAATCATATTTAGTATTTAATCTTTCTCCCGTAGCAACAGGTATAGTCGTAAACTTAGCAACTCTACCCATTTCGTATTTATTTTCCGGGGGTACAGGTTCTTCAAACCATAAGGGATCATATTGCTCAAGTCTCTTCGCTAGCCTTATCGCACTTGAAGTAGTCATCTGTCCATGTGTACCAATAAGCAAATCACACTTAGAACCCACAGCCTCTCTAATATTTTTAGTTACCAGCTCAGCATTATCTAAAGCTTCCAATGATAACTGCCTTGGATCGAAAGCTGACATAGGCATAACAGGATCAAATTTAACTGCAGTGAAACCTTCTTCTAAATAAGCTGCAGCCCTTTGGGGAGCAATCTCAGCATCTCCAAAAGCCTCCACTATAGAATCAATTCCCTCAGGATGCAAATTTGCTGGGTACAAATATGTATATGACCGCAATTTTTCATGAACCTTTCCTCCAAGTAATTTATAGATAGGCTTGTTTAATGACTTACCTATAATATCCCAACATGCCATATCTAAACCGCTAAGAACTCCTCCAACACTTAGATCGGGATGCTGTCCGTAATTGCTAGAATAAACAATTCTACCGATTGTTTCGATGTCAAAAGGGTCCCTGCCAATAATATATCTTTCAAAAATATCTTCGACCATTTTTTCTACAACTTTCGGGCGAAACGGTACACCATATATCTCACCAAACCCGTCAATATGATTATCAGTTGTCAATTTAACAAATATAAAATACGGTCCACCACGATTAGGTGTTACATTCCTTACTGAATAAATTTTGAGATCAGCAATCTTCATTTTTACGCCCCTTTATAAACCCAGATATAAACTCAATATTCTATTACCAATTAAAGGTGTACACAAATAAACACTCGTGCTATAGTTCATTCCAATTAATCACCCGTTAGCATTAATACAATAAAGGCAGATGTTATGATAAAAAATAGAACCATATATTTCAACGATGCAAGGCATTATTACTTATTCGTTTTTGAACCACCGATGAGTATGGAAGATGCATGGAGACCAATAGACGAAGTTGCTGGAACTTCTATAGATACGTTTATTTATGGAGTTGCAAGAGGCGATGGTCTATTTTATCCTTCTAAGGTTGGTCTGCCTTTTGGAACTGACACTCACCCATTCGATTCAGCAGCATATTACAGGGTGTTTTATAATATGCAAAGCCTCATCGAACGTGGATTAGACCCTCTTCAGGTATTAATAGACAGAGCTCACTCAAAAGGAATGGAATTTTTCCCTAGTCTTAGAATGAGTGACACCCCTGGATTGAACCAAGATTTCCACGTGAACCAGGGTGGAAGAGGGCACATGCATAAAGAAACACGAGATCACCAATTTAACGTAATTAAAGAATTATTGTACGATTATAATTCGGACGGCATCGAGCTTGATTTTGCCGCTGCTCCGGGCGGAACAGATTACTGGTTTAACGAACAAGATGCTAAAGAAAATGCTCATGTAATGACTGATTGGGTAACTGAAGTCTCAAAAATGGCTAGAAGCAGAAAGAGCGGCAAGCCTTCTATAGGCGCGCGTATTTATCCAACAGAGCAGATGAATACAGATCAGGGGTTAGAAATCAAGAAGTGGGTAGAAAAAGGATTGATTGACTGGGTAGTTTTGCTTTCATATACAGATTTTAAATTAGACCCGGACATGCCAATGGAATGGATTATAGCCCACAACTAGATCAAATTATTTTCATTAGG
>CAYRIG010000199.1:0-3597 GCA_964424315.1 uncultured Dehalococcoidia bacterium
GCTCGTGATTTGACAGGTCCGTGGTAGTTTAATGTAACTGGTCCTTGTGAAATATTTTCCCACTTAAAATTTGGATCAAGGTATACAAAGTTTGTTGTTGGGGTTGTTAAAACATTGCCTTTTTCATCTTTGATTTCAAAAGATATTTCAATTAAAGTTCCTTGAGGAATATATTTCCCAGAAGTGTCTGTTCTCCAAAACAGAGTAGCTTTTATGGTTTCATTGGGAACAATATCTTTACATCTCCACGACTCGGAATTTTTATTTTGTTCGTCTAAGCATAAATAATTGTAAGTTGTGCCTTTTGTTTGTCCTATTTTTAACCTAGAAGAGATTTCTGTGATTTTGCTTTCTGAAACGACTTCAATATCCAACCAAATACCTTTAGGGAATTCACTTGTTATTAAAGATGATTTAACATTTATAGGGTTTTGCACCGTTTGATCTGCTGTAACCACATTCGCTGTTTGAGAAATATTTATTAAGAGAACTAGTGTTAGCAAAAATAATATTTTAGAGAATTTTGGCATTAGCTTATGTAATGAGTCAATAAACATTAAATTTAAGATGTCCTGATTTCATCATCAATTTTCAGTATGGCTTCAACCAATGTGTCTGAAGAAATTTGACCATCTAATTGGATTTTATCGTTAATAACCGTAACCGGCACACTTGAGATACCATAATTATTGGCTAAATCTGGATATTCTTGTATTTCTATTATTTCGGTTTTTATAGTGCTGAATTGCATAGCTAGTGAAAGAGATAGTTCGGCAATTTGAGGACAATATTTACAAGATGGGGTGACAAACACTTTTATATGTATGCGGTTTTGGATCACTAAGAGCTTTTTAATTAAATTTTCATTTAAGTTTTGAGAATCAAGAGACGAATTGATTATAGAATTAATCAATGTGGAAAATTCGTAGCCCGAAGGTATGCCATAAAAAATGGCGCGGCCAGATTGTCCAATTACTGTAGCAGGTATGCGATCGATTATTAATTCTGTTGTTGGATTGTCATTATTGTAAAAGTCTATTATTTCCAAGTTGATCTTATTTGAAATATTTGAAATCTCAGTTAATATTTTTTGGGTTGTTATACATGTATCACATTTTCTACTTGGGATAATGAGTCCGGAGTTGGTTTGCGTAAATAATCGTAAAGAAACAGTAGAATTTAAATGTGATTCGAATTTAGTAGTTAGACTATCTATATTTGATTTATCTAAAATAGTCATATTTGGACTCATTATGAGTGATGTTTATTAGCAGGTGTCGTCTGTTTTTTAACATTAATTACTCTTTGGATGATTGTGAATACAGATAAAATGGTTATAAATAATAGAGTTATATCAATAATACTTAAACTTGAAATTATGGGATTTTGGGAAAACGAAAATATTAATAATCCGATAGTAAGGGACAAAACACGTGGAGCTCTTGTCATCAAACCTTCTTTAGATTCTATTCCCAAACTTTCTGCTCGGGCCCTACTATAGCTGACAATTATTGAGGTGCAGATAGTTGTGTAAGCTAGCAAGGAGGTTATATTGTTCACTTCACTAAATATAAAATATATAAGGATCCCACATAAAATCAAAGATTCGCATACTCTATCAATAAAGGAATCTAGGAATTTTCCAAACAAAGTAGCATTGTTAGAATACCTTGCTATAGAGCCATCTAGCATGTCGAAAAAACCAGAGAATAAAAGGATTAAGCTAGCAATTAACCACATACCGTTAATTAGTAAATAAAAGCAGACAATAGCAAAAACCAGCCCCAGCAAAGTTATGTGATTGGGTTTAATTTTTGCAAATACAAATAGCCTGACTATTGGGATTAAGAAAAATTTGTTAAACCAGTTGAGGATCATTTTCTTCCTTTGGATATTTATATAAAGCGGATTAATATACCTGATGGGTTTTAGCTAATTTTACGAGATAGAATTTCGTTATAGTAATTGTGGATTTTCTTTCCTATTATTGGCCAGTCATATTCTTTCGCTTTTGCCTTTCCATTTTGTCCTAATTCATTGCAAAGTATAGGATTGTTTAAAAGTTTTAAAATAGAAGAAGCTATGGCTGTTTCATTTTTCGGCGGGACTAATATGCCTTGTTTATTGTTCTCTATCACACTTTTATACCCTGGTATATCTGAAGCTATAATCGGTTTTCCAGACGCCATTGCCTCTAGTAGAACTATACCAAAACTTTCGTTGCCTATAGCTGGAGAACAAAATATATCACATGTTTTAAAGTATCTCATCTTAATTGAATTAGTGACATGGTCTACGAAAAGAATATCTTCTAGGTTTCTAGAAGATATTATTTGACTTGTTTCTTTGTCTAATTTGCCAGAGCCTAATACTATTAATCGTGTTTTCGGGTTGTTCCATTTCAATTGTCCATATGCTGATAATAAATATTTTAAACCTTTACGTTTTTCCATTCTTCCAACAAATAGAATATTAGTCATTCCATCTTGAATTTCTTTTATCGGTGGTAACTGTTTAGAAAAATCTTCTACATTTATGCCGTTTGGTATTATTTCAAATTTACCTTGAAAATGCTCGGATATAAACTTTTTTGAGGCATCAGAAATGGTAATTTTGCCATCAAGTTTTTTATAGTATTTATTAACTAATTTAGCTCCCTTTACATGTTTGAATACTGAATTAAATTTAGAATTTCTCAATGAATGAAAAGTAGCTATGTTAACCGACTTGGAGTATTGTAAAAATGCTAAAGGAACTAAACCCGCAAATGGCTCATGCAGGTGTATGATGTCGAAATTATTCTGAAGAAGTATTTTTTTAACTTTAGAAAAAGAAGATAAAGATAAAGAGATTCTAGCTATAGAACCATTTGTTGGTATCGGAACAGAATTACTCACAGGAATGAAGTGTTTTTTAAGAATCACGTTTGAGCATGGCGCAAATATTGTAATTGAATGCCCTATAGATTTTAGTTGGGCTGCAAGATTCTCTATATGGTTGTTAACTCCACTAGGTAGCGCATAATCATACGCAGATACTAGAGCTATATTAAGTTTGCGATGCATGATAGATCTAAGATGTATTCTTTAAAATCAATCTGGCTATTTTGTGGATGATTTATTATTTGTGTCTAAAGAATATTCCTGGTTAGATGCTTCGTTAGATATGAAATCTTCTACCATCTCACGTGCTATTGAATCTGTATATTGTACAGGAGGTGATTTCATGAAGTATGCTGAAGGACCTAAAATTGGACCCGATAATCCCCTATCGAGAGCAATTTTGGCACATCTAAGAGCATCAATCACTACTCCCGCTGAGTTTGGACTGTCCCAAACTTCGAGTTTTAGTTCCATATTTAATGGAACATCACCAAAACTTTCTCCTTCCATTCTTATATAGCACCATTTTCTATCATGGAGCCAAGGTACATGGTCGCTAGGACCTATATGAATGTTTTCCTTACCAATGTCATAATCCATTTGGGAAGTTACGGAATTTGTTTTGGATATTTTTTTGGAGCTCAGTCTTTCTTGCTCTAACATATTTAGAAAATCAGTGTTTCCACCAAAATTAAGTTGATAGCTTCTTTCTAGG
>CAYRIG010000200.1:0-2091 GCA_964424315.1 uncultured Dehalococcoidia bacterium
TAATTTAGGATTTCAGATAAGACGAACCATGTATAAGATGCCCTAACCCCTAATCTGCAATAAGCAACAACTTCATTTTCTGGGAGTGCATTATTAGTGCTGAACATGTCTGATAAGATTTGAGGTGACTTTACTGTACCATCTGGATTGATGCAATCTGTCCATTGAATATTAACCGAATTAGGAATTCTGCCATTTTTGGAAATTCCAGTTTGAGGGGTGCCTGGTGAAGATGCCATTTCACCTAAATATTCTTCAATTGTTCTTGTGTCAATTATCCTTAAATCGTTTCTGTTTAGATTTTTTATAATGTATGGCAAAGTAGCCCTAATTGCTTTGTCAGGAGGTTTAATTTGGTAATTTGCAAGTTCGGGCTTAGGGATTTCAAATGTAACTGGTTTTCCTTCAATAAGCCATTTAATCCGCCCTCCATCTATTAATTTAATTTTCGTATGTCTATAGAATCTTAATAACCAAAATGCCCAAGTTGCAGAACGATTGTTTCCATCACCGTAAAGAATTATAGTGGTTTCATTAGTTATGCCAGAATTACCTAACAGTTTTTCCATATTGGTACCAGAAGGAATATCCCTTTTTATTTGGTCTTCCAGATCTTTGTGTAGGTTCCAAAGTATTGAGGATGGTATATGACCTTTTAAATATGATTGTTCTGGGTGTGAATTAACTTCAACAATAGCTATATCATCGTCTTTCAGATGGTTTTCTACCCAATCAGTACTCACCAATGAATTAGTTTCAATCATAAATTATTCCTTGTTTAAGTCTCAAAAACATTGGATATATTAATTTCAAATGCTCCACTTTTGTAGTGAATAAGGATTTAATTCTAACCCAAGTCCATGTTTGTCAGGGAAAGGGGTAATGCTGCCATTTTCGGGCTGCGGAATTTCTATATATAGTACTTTGTCTAATTCATGTTCCGTATCTACCGACTCAATGGCTTTAATATTGGGCTGGCTACAAGCTAGGTGTAAATGTATCAATAAACATGCATTGGGGGCTATTTGTACATTAAAGGCTTGGGCTAAATTAGCGATTTTTAGCCATTCAGTGATTCCTCCCACACGTCCTACATTTGGTTGGATAATATCTGCGGCTTGATTTTGCAATAATTGTTTGAATCCAAATTTTGTATATTCGAGTTCACCTGTAGCTACAGGAATATTGATTTTAGAACGTATTTCAGCTAACCCTGATATGTCATCAGGTATTGTTGGTTCCTCAAACCATCCTACCTGCATTTGTTCAAATTCCTTAGCCATATATATTGCTTGCTTAACATAATAAGCAGTATTAGCGTCAATGTATAAAGCAACGTTATTGCCGATAGCTTTTCTTACAGACTGGACTCTTGAAATATCTTCTCTTTCAGATTTACCGTAATCTTTACCAACTTTCATCTTTATTCTTGTAAATCCCATCTCTACGTATCTAAGCATCGATTCAACTAAATCTGATTCGCTCAAGTTAGTCCAGCCCCCACTGCCGTATACTGGTATTTTGTCCGTATATGGTCCTAGTAATTTGTACAATGGTAGTTGCAATATTTTTGCCTTTAGGTCCCATAAGCCTATGTCTATAGCAGATATTGCGCATAAAGCGACTCCTTTTCTTCCATAAGACCGAACTCTCCGATACATTTGTGTCCAAATGTATTCAATATTCAACGGATCTTGATTAATCAATATGGGTTTCAAAGCTGTTTCTATTATTTCTCTTACACCCGGCGAAGATTGACCAATACCAAGTCCTTCTATACCGATATCAGTTTTAATGTGTACAAAAAGTTGACTTTTCCCATAAGTCGAATGTTCATATGAAAGAGTTCCATCTTCAATAGCCTGTACATCTGGATAAAAAACTTCAGTGGTGGTGATTTCAATAATTTTCATTTGATTAAACAAGTAATGCTTTTAACGACGTAAATATATCGCTGTTGATTGACTTTAGGTGCTGATTATAACATTACAAGGTTTTCAGAACTGTATAAATAGTAGTGGTTAATGTTAATTTTCATTGTAGTACTAATATAATATAAAAACGTATCCGTATTTTGTAATATTAGGATGA
>CAYRIG010000200.1:2101-3585 GCA_964424315.1 uncultured Dehalococcoidia bacterium
GTTGGTCAGCGTAGTAAGATTGAGGGGAAAGATAGAGCTCTCTTGTAATATTAGGATGATTTTGTTCTATGGGTAAATAAGGAGAGGTGCCAGAGTGGTTGAATGGGCCGGTCTCGAAAACCGGTATAGGAGCAATTCTATCGTGGGTTCGAATCCCATCCTCTCCGTTCAATTCTAAGAATCTGATGTCTTGATTTGTCTTGCTAATATCATTTAATTGTATATATCATGAATGAGGAATATTAGGAGAGGTGCCAGAGTGGCCGAATGGGCGCGACTGGAAATCGCGTGTTCCGTAACCCGGAACCATGGGTTCGAATCCCATCCTCTCCGCCGTTTATGTTGAAATGGTTGACTTTGTAAGTTCCATTGGTATTATTTTATTCTTGCACGAATAATTTTATTTGGGAATAATTTGTAAAAAGGTGATTATTAAATGGGTAAAGAGCTTGTTATAGTAGAATCTCCTGCTAAAGCGAGAACTGTTGGAAGGTTTCTAGGGCCTAAATATGAGGTAGTGGCATCTATGGGGCATGTCAGGGATTTAGCAAACACAGGAGAAGGACAATTAGGCATTGATATTATAGAAGATGGGCAAGATGGGTTATTCTCTTTTCATCCTACTTGGAGTGCTATAGTTGACTCTAGAACTAAAAAAGTGGATCAAAGAAAGAAAAAAATAGTTGCTGATATAAAAAAAATCGCTAGTAAAGCCGAAACGATTTATTTAGCTACCGATGCAGATAGAGAAGGAGAAGCAATTTCGTGGCATTTACTAAGTGCAGCTAAAATAGATCAATCCAAGACCAAAAGAGTTGTGTTTCATGAAATCACCCAATCCGCAGTAAAAGAAGCTTTTGAAAATGCCCGTGAGTTGGATTTAAACTTAGTGGACGCTTATCAGGCGAGAGTAATGCTGGACAAAATAATTGGTTTTAAAGGCAGTTCTGTACTCTGGAAGAAAGTGAAGTCGAAAATTTCTGCAGGGAGGGTCCAATCAGTTGCCTTAAAATTAGTTGTAGACCTTGAAGAAAAAATTCAGAATTTTAAAAAAGTTGAATTTTGGAATATTGAAACTGAATTTGGCAATGTGAATTCTAAAGATAACCGTGAAAGATTTATTGCCAAACTCCATATAGTGGAAGGTCGAAATAAGAAACCTTTAATTCCTGACCAAGATACTGCAACTAGTATAGTAAAAGATATTGAACAAGCAGACTATGCAGTTGAAAAGATAAAACTTGAGGAAAAAGTTAGAAAACCATCGCCTCCATTTATAACAAGCACCCTTCAACAGGATGCATCTCGGTCACTTAGGATAAGTCCTTCTCAGACAATGAGCATCGCTCAGCAGTTGTATGAAGGTATTGATATTGGATCCGACGGTCAAGTTGGGTTAATTACATATATGCGTACCGATTCTACTAATGTAGCAACGATTGCATTAGATGAAACAGCTAAATATATATTAGGTAAATATGGTT
>CAYRIG010000201.1:0-3570 GCA_964424315.1 uncultured Dehalococcoidia bacterium
GCATATTAATCATTTTTATCTTTTATATATATTAATCAAAACGACCAGATAGATAAAGGCATCATAACAAAAAAAAGTGAAGATTATTCTGCAGTAATGGATTCTTTGATTTGGTGCAAATTCGTTCGTAAAGCCTTTGATGATTTCTATGAAGAATCATCTTACATATATTCATCTATAACAGGCAGGGAATGTTTGCCAAAACAGCTAGAAGAATCCGGAGAAAGGATAAACAATTTAAAAAAGTTATTTAACATTAGAGAAGGATGGGATATTTCTGATGACACACTCCCATCAAGAATTTTCGATTCTTCAAATCTAAATGACAGTAATCAAGATGATAATTTAACTAGTGGAGAACTTAATACACTGATATCATCTTATTACATTGCTAGGGGATGGACTGAAAAAGGAACAATCCCAAAATCAAAAATACAGTCACTGTCGCTTGATTATATACTAAAAAAGTAATGACTTAGAGGCATTTTAAGTTGAATGAAACAAACAATCTATCTGAAGAATTAACCGGATATTTTCCTCGAACAAGAGACCACTTACTTAACATCCTTCATTATGTACAACACAAATATGGTTATATCTCTAAAGTTTCAATGCAAGAGATAGGAAACCACATAAAAATGCCGGTTAGTGAAATATATGGTACTGTTACGAGTTATAGCGAATTCAAAATCAAAAATCCTGCAGATAAACAATTAAAAATCTGTACAGGTATAAGCTGTATCAATCAAGGTAACCAAACCCTAATCGACACTATAAAATCCAATCATTCAATAATTACTAATTTATTTGAAAATGGTCCAATCAATAAAGTAGATATAGAAGAAATAGATTGTGGTTTTATTTGCGGGGTTGGACCAATGATACAAATAAATCAAACAATGCATGGTCGAATCGAGATAAATGGTTTGAAGAACCTACTTCCTGAATTATTTGAAAATGAAAGATAACTATACAAAGCGACTAATTTCTTTTAACAAAACAGAAGATATAAAAACACCTAAAGTCATGGTGCAAGTTGGGCAATGCTCTAATTCTGTAGGCGCTCAACATATTCTCACCCAGCTCAAATCATCAAATATTTCTGCTGATTTAATCGAATCTGGTTGCGACGGACTTTGCTTTTTGGCTCCAAAGGTAATACTTCAATATTCAGATAAAACAACTTCGATATTCAATAATGTATCAGAAAATGATGTAGAAATGATTTCAAACGAAATAAACTCACCTAAAAAGAAAAGAAATACCAATAACTTAGCAACCGAATTATTAAATAACCAAACTCGCATAGCTATGGCTCAATGTGGATATAGTGACCCATCAAATGCTAAATCATATATTTCAGCGGGAGGGTATATAGGGCTAGCAAAAGCTCTTGGTACAAAACAAGATGAAGTAATATCTGAAATTGAGGACTCTAAACTACTAGGAAGAGGTGGTGCGTATTTTCCAACTGGGCTGAAATTAAAAGCTGTAAGAAAAACAGAATCAAAATCCAAATATGTCGTAATAAATGCGGAGGAAGGCGAACCAGGAGTATTCAAAGACAGACACCTTTTAGAAGGCGTTCCACACAGAATAATAGAGGGTGCAATTATTTCAGCTTATGCAGTTAATGCTCCACAAATTATATTCTATATAAATGCTAAAGCTAAACTTTCTCTATCTAGATTAAAAAATGCAATTGATCAATGCTACAAATTAAATATACTAGGCCAAAATATCCTGGGATCTAAATATTCAGTAGAAGCTGACATAATTCAAGGAGCGGGCGGATATGTATGTGGAGAGGAAACAACATTATTGAACACAATGGAAGGAGATAGAAGGGAACCTAGAATAAAACCTCCATTCCCAACAGAATCCGGGTACAAATCTAGTCCAACCCTTATCAATAACTGTGAAACTTTATCCAATATTCCGTTTATTTTGACTAATGGCGCAACATCATTTAAACAGATCGGGTGTGAAAACGCATATGGAACAAAAATCATCAGCTTAAGTGGAGATGTAAATAGACCAGGGGTATTTGAAGTTCAGATGGGTACATCAATAGACGAAATAATAAAAATATTCGGTGGCGGAGGAATAGGTGAAAATCCAGAAAATGCGGTCTCGATAGGAGGCCCATCAAGTGGAGTACTTCCTCACAACCAACTTCATATAAAAATAATGCCAGGTAGAATTCATGAAACTGGTATTATGCTAGGAGCGGGTGGTTTAGTAGTACTAAAGGATAAAACCAACGTTTTACAATTCATCAAGAACTTAGCTAAATACAATGCTGATGAGTCATGTGGTAAATGTACCCCTTGCCGAGAGGGAACCCCAAGAATAGTAAATATGCTTGAAAAACTTAAGCCATCAACTGATACTGCTGCATATAGAGAAGAATTATCAGATTTAGCTGAAGTCGTTAGTTCGGCATCACTTTGCGGCCTTGGCCAAGGTGCAGGAACTCCAATCAAATCATTTCTACATTTTTGGCCAGATTAATTTTTAGTATTACCTCGGAGACACCTATGGAACTTACACTAAACGGAAAAACAGTCAAAACATCTGAAGGTAAATCTGTATTGGATGTGATAAATGATTCAAAGACTTACATCCCCCAATTATGTAAAGATCCTGACATGAAACCCATAGGTGCATGTCGAACTTGCCTAGTTGAAATTGAAGGAATTAACGGGATTGTAGCATCGTGTTCAGTCAAAGCTGAACCCAATATGAAAATATGGACTAACACAGAACGTCCTAAAAAACTGCGCAAAGGAGTTCTGGAATTGACATTAGGTATGCTGCCTAAAAATAAATCCAAATCATATAGAGAATTAACTACAGCAAAGCAAATGCATCAAATTAAAACCTCCCAATTCCAGTCTAGAGAAAGGCAACCTGCTGATACGAGTAATCCTGTATTCGATATTTCCATGAATGACTGCATATTATGTGGTCGATGTACCCAAGCATGCCAGACAGGCCACCAATTCATTGGCGCTATCGACTTTTTGGGAACAAGTACGGATAGTCGTATAGGTACTTTTATGGATTCACCATTGATTGATTCGGTTTGTACCACATGTGGCCAATGTTTATCAGTGTGTCCAACCGGCGCAATATCAATAAAATCTGAAGGAAACTCCACCACTAAGGAAGTAGATACAACATGTCCATACTGTGGCGTCGGATGTGGTATAACCGCGCAAGTTGATTCTAACCAACAAATAACAGCAATGTTGGATAATCCTCTAAACGAATCAAGCAAAGGTATGCTATGTGTAAAAGGCCGGTTTGGATTCAAATACATTCATCACAAAGATAGGTTAAAACAACCTTTAATTAGAAAAAACGGAATCTTGACTGAATCCTCTTGGGAAGAGGCGATAGAATATGTTGGGGATCAATTAAGTATTTATAGAGGCACAGAATTCGGAACACTTTGTTCAGCTAAGGCAACAAACGAAGATGGTTATATCCAACAAAAATTTGCCCGTACAGTAATGACAACAAATAACATAGACCACTGTACTCGGTTATGTCACTCCCCTTCAG
>CAYRIG010000202.1:0-3570 GCA_964424315.1 uncultured Dehalococcoidia bacterium
TTCATGCGATCTTTTAGGAGTAAAAGTTTTTCGTAGAAGTGATTTATTGTTGGAGCAGTACTGGTTTTGTACTCTTGTTTAGTCATGTTGAGATTAGGTTTTATGTTTGGGTTGTAGAGTTGGCGGCCTTTGTGGCCGCCATACTTTGTTACAAGACTTTCAGGTGTTTTTGTCAAGGGTATTGGGTTCGACTTTTCTTGTGAATGATATATATTATTTTAAGTTGTATAAAATATAGTTATGATTAATAAATGTTGTGGAACAAATGAATCCTGTGGTGAAGATAAAAAATGTAGTTGTGATTGCAAGCTGAAAATGGTGGTGACGGTGCTTATATGTGGTTTTGTTGGGGGACTGTTTGGAGGAAGTATTTCTTCGAGTTCAAGGTTGGAAACCTTTATGACGGATACAGATCAGCTAAGGGAGCACTTTTACAATGCTGAAACAGCAACACATGTAAGTCCACATCATATACGTAAACATATTGCTCAAGGGGACGACTCCTTTGTTTTGGTTGATTTAAGAAGTCAGCAAGAGTACGAGAAACAACACATTGTAGGAGCTGTAAATGTACCAGCTTATGCTTCTCCAGATAAGTCTGCTTATGGAGATGTGGAAAGGATTGTTAATTCATTTAAGGAGCTAGCGCAGTTAGATAAAGAGTTAATTGTGTATTGTTATAGTGGGCCATGTATGACAGGACGTAAAATAGGAAAAATTCTTGCAGATCATGAAATTTATGTTAAACATTTAGGTATTGGCTGGAATGAATGGAGATATCATTGGACTACCTGGAATCACGAGCATGAATGGGAAGTTACTAATGTTATGGATTTTGTGTTTTCTGGTGCAAGTCCAGGTGAACACAAAGGGGGAGGTGTTAAACCTAAGGGATGTGCAGCAGCTCCAGATGAATTAGGATGTTAGTTTAAGTTTTTTAGATGGTTGTAAATAAAACTGGGTGTACTTTTAAAGCAGCAATTGTTGGTTGCGGAAGTGTTGGGGCGACTGCTGCTTATGCTTATGTCTTAGATGGCAGTGTTACTCACATGGCTTTAGTTGATATAGATAAAGATAAGGCCGCAGGTCTTAAACTAGACTTGGAGCATGCTAGTGCATTCACTCCTAATATAGAGATTGACTCTGGCGACGATTTTTCGATTTGCCAAGGAGCAAGTATAGTTGTAATTTCGGCAGGAGCTAGACAAAAAGAATGTGAATCTCGTTTGGATCTATGTCTTAAAAATAAGAAAATTTATGCAAATATAATTCCGCAAGTTGCTAAGGCAGCGCCCAATGCTATTTTAATCATTGTTTCAAATCCGGTAGATGTTCTGACCTACGAAGCAATTAAACTTTCTGGATTTCCCAAAGAACGTGTTTTTGGGACAGGTACAGTTTTAGATTCTATTAGGCTACAATTTCATATCTCCAAACAGTTGCAAATTCATCCTAGTAGTATTTATGCACATGTGTTAGGTGAACATGGAGATACTTCGTTTCCAATGTTTAGCTCGGCAAATGTACTTGGAAAATCTTTATTTGATTTTGAGGGATTTAGCCCAGAAATAGCTGATCAATGTTATAAAGATACTAAACTAGCAGCTTATAGAATTATTCATGATCAAGGTTACACTTGTTATTCTATTGCTACCGTTATTCGTGAAATTACTAATTCAATTTTTGAAGATAAAAAACAGGTTTTTACTCTTTCCGTACCCCTAGATAATTATTATGGTAATAGTGATGTCTGTGTAAGTGTACCTTGTGTATTAGGTCGTGGTGGGGTTGAGCAAGTTTTAAAGGTTCCGTTAAGTGAAAAGGAGCAAGAGCAACTTAAAATTAGCTGTGAGAGTTTAAGACCTTTTTCAGGCTGATTTTGTTTTTATGCAATAAATTAAGTAAATTATGAAGTTTTTTTTTGAAATTAAAATACAACTTGATACTGAGTTTAATTCATTAATCTTATGAAGATTTTAATTTTAAATATATGAAAGTTACGACACTAGACTCTTCACCAAGCTCTTTATCGGGCTCTTCGCCAAGCTCTTCGGAGCCTTCGAGAAGGGAATTTCTTAAAGCTTTAGCAGGGCTCTCTATTTTTTCAGCTTTGCCTACTACTGTTTTGACAGCTTGTGGTGAACAACCACCACTTAACCTAGAAAATACCCAACAAGTACAGAGTCTATTAGGAGTAGCCCATCAGGCACTTAAAATAATTGATTGTGATGATTTCGACGATCATAGACATACTTCTCTAAATGCCATTGTTGGAGGTGTTTCTTACTCTATAAAAACACTACTTGAATCTACAAAGGATAGTGATGGTGTAGAGAATAATAGAGTTTTAGCGCTCTATAAGCCAATTGATTTTCCATCCTTTTCAAGCCGGGTTGGTTTTAATAAATTTACTGTTGGTATTGGTCACATGGAGATTGTACAAACTGAGGCTGGTTACACACAACGTAGTTTTAGACAAAAAGCTCTTGTTGAAATTAATGAGACTGATCTTTTTATCTTCCCAATATCTAATTTTGAAGACAAATATGAACTTCCTAAGGCTTTTCAAATCCCCTTAAATGGTGATTTTCCAAGTTCTTTTTTGGTTCAGATTAATCAAGTTTCTAATTGGGAATTACAAATTCAAAGACTTAGTCGAAATCTAAACTTTACTCCAACAGATTCCTTGGGTGCTTGGTCTACTGAGGATTATAAATCATCAAGAGAAAGAATTTTAGAGAGGTATTAAGCCTAGTTTTAAAATACTTAATGTTGTGAATCAAAGAGTCTTTTCGCTCTACGTGAGTTGTGTAAACGTTGTTTTGGAATAATCTGTAAAGAAAACAGATTAGAAGGTTTACTTTACCTCTTCACTTTCTGATTTGGATTGGGATTTGGATAGGATTTCTCCTAGTTTTTTTGTTTTAATAAGCTCTCTTTGTTTTTTGAATTTGGAATCATACCAAAATATTAGGCACCCATTACAACCGCGGCCACAGCATGCATCTACACCCATTTTTGGGTTTTTTGTTTTGACTTGAGCTGGTTTTTTGTGAATTTGAGAATTTGGGGGGACTTGTTTCTGTTGAGAGTTGCACTTGCCTGAATTGCAGCATTTTGTTTGCTTGATTTCTGATTCAAAACTAGCTTTATCTTCTTGGAGTCTTTGGGGGTTGATAGTTACTTTTTTAACTTTTCTAGCAACTGTAAGAGCTGGTAGAAATTCTTGGATTTTGCTTTGGTCAATTGATTCGAATAAGTTTTTGTTTATACGAATGGCTTTGTTTTGACCAGCAGAAACACAGGTAGTTATCTCACCAGTATTAGAGTCTTTAAATTCTTGGAGCCGTAGGCGAATTGGTTCTTTGAGTAGGGGAGATATGAGTTCGATTAGATCTCCGTTTTCAATTCGGTTTTTGATTTCGAAAATAATATCATCGTTTTCCCAGTCTCGAATATATCCTGCATATTCGTAGTGCGAAACAGATTTAGTGCTGTCGTAATTATGCGCATGGTGAGTAAGTCTGTTATCATGAAATGCTAGACTAAAGCCACGATTTTGCAGTGTGT
>CAYRIG010000203.1:0-3562 GCA_964424315.1 uncultured Dehalococcoidia bacterium
AACCGTAACTCGATAATATTGACTATTTACAAGTTAATTAGCATAATTTGAATTCAATTTGGCAACCGTTTGACAGAGCAGAGATGGAATAACCTATTTTAATTAAGGTAAATTGAACGGTTCATTGTTTTCAAAGATTTTTATGGTTTTAATAACATCGCCTTTATAATCAGCTGTTTGGGGATCACGAGGTGCGATTGTCGTTATTTTTTCCATACCCTTGGTAACTTTGCCAAAAACACTATGGCATGAGGTCATAGGGGCTGAACAATTTTTAGGTGCACCATTTTCGTATCCATCTAGATAATGAGTTTCTGTATAGGTTATGAAAAACTGACTGCCGTTGGTGCCGACCCCATTTTGTATTCCTGCATTTGCCATCGATAATATCCCAGGTCCGTCGTGTAGCCTATTTGGGCTAAATTCATTTTCAAATCGATAACCAGGTCCACCACTACCTGTACCGGTAGGATCTCCCGTTTGCGCCATGAATCCAGGTATTACTCTATGGAATGTGACGTTATCATAGTATCCGTCGCTTGCTAGGAAAACAAAATTGTTTACAGTTATCGGTACATCATTAGCAAAAAGGTCTATCTCTATTGATGAACCATTATCCATTTCCAATATTGCAGTATAGGATTTTTCGCTATCGATGATCATTTCAGGTGCTTTAAGGTAAGTTTTATGAGTAATTTTAATATCTCCTTGTTTAGTGGTTTGTTTAATAACAGGTTCGTTAATAATTATGGATTCATCATTTATATTTGTGAAAGTAATTTTGATGTTAATTTTTACATCTCCTGGCGGAAGACCTAAAATTGATTGACCTTCTTCTATTTTTGAAGATGTCTGAACATCTAATTTAAGTAAATAGTAGTCGTCTTCTGATATCCAATAGGTTATAGATGTATCTTTATTGTTAGCTGTTAGACCGAATAACTGCATATTTAGAGGACTGTTACTAATATCTAGGTCAAATTTATATGAATCATACCCTAATATTTGTTCTTTCCCGATAAATTTAATGCCTGAAGTTGTTTCTAATTTTAAAATGCCTGACTCGCCAAGAGCCAAATTTCGTGGGTCTCCGAAACTAGCTTGGTTTGTGACATTCCAACCATCAGTTCCAGGGAGTTTTTCATAAAATTTGTTTCCAATTGCAATTGTTTCAATAGAGTTTGCTGTACCTAAAAATGGATTAGAAATCATCGATGTACTTCTGTTAGGAGCAACGAATTCTCCTTGTATGTTAAATGGAACTATTAAGTTGCTTTCGGCGTCAATCAACTCCATACTAAGCTCTACTATAAAAGCAAAAGATTTTAGGTTTTGCATAGATTCTGTCGCATTAACCAATACTTCTTTTACGCTAAGGTCAAGTTTAGGTGTTGTAGGAACTGGAACAGGAGTATTAGTGGGGTTAGGTGTTGGAGTTGATGGTTCAGGTGTAGCTGGAATGGGCTTTTGAGATGAATTTAAAACAGGTACACTTTCATTTGTTTCAGTCGTTGATTTGGATGGACTTTTGTCATCAGTGGAGTTATTGCAGGCAGAGTTTATTTGCACACACAATAATAACGACAATAATAAAAATAACTTAAGACATCTCAATCCTAAATCTACAATAGTGCCCTTCGAATTCACAAAATGATGTTTTGTTTTTGTCATGTGTAAAAATTATGTTAAAGTAGTTCGAATATAACCAAAATATTATACACGTTCGGATTTGATTGGATAAGTTTAAATGAATTCTCAATGGAAATTGAATTTGTTAACTTGTTAATCATTGTTGAACTGGGTAATAATTCTTATGGATACAATCGAATTATGGAGGTCCAAAATGACAGATAAAAAAGAAGTAATGTTTTATACAGATGGACGTCACACTAGTGTTTACATGCATGAACCTCCTATGTATAAACAGCAATATGTTGAACCTATTGACGAACTTTTGGATCTTGGAATCGATACTATTACTTACGCAGTTGGGGATTGTAGTGTTCTTCTATATGACACCAAGGTTGGAGAGCTTTGGGGACATAATGTAGATTTAACAAATCATGCAATATGGTGGAAAGCTGCACGCAATGTGAAATCTATGATAGATAGAGGTATAGACCCACTCATGCTTGTATGCGAACACGCTAAATCAAAAGGATTTCAATTTTTACCTAGTTTGTTACTCAATATGGGGCATACCGCTCATGGGCGAGTAACTAATTGTAGAGTAGCTGATTTTACTACTGAACATCCTGAGTGGGTTGTAGGAGAAGAACCTGAATATCCTGAAGCAGAATTCGACCAGGCAAATAGATTATCCTATGCTATTCCTGAAGTAAGAGAAAATAGACTGAATGTGATCAGAGAATTGATATGTGATTATCCAAGTGACGGGATTGAAATAAACATGGCTGATTATGTTCCTTTTGTTGCTAGGAAAGAAGTTGAAGAGCATACTTCTACGTTGACTGATTGGTTAAAACAAATCAAAGATATTTGTGACAGAGCTTCCGAAACTCAGGGTATAAAAAAGCGACTGGTTTTGAGAATGAATTCTACAGTTTCTGGTAACAAGGCGATGGGACTGGATGTTGAAAAATGGATAAAGGATGAGATTTTTGACACAGTTATAGCTACGGCTGGGGCAGGAGATGGTTTTGAAGGATATACTGGAGGATTATCTGAGTTAATTGATATAGCAAAAGGGACCAGTGTGACTGTACTAGCTGCTATAGAAGCTAGTAATGATACAGATTATACTCCAGCAGTTAATTACTCTGCTGCATCTAATGCATATTATTCAGGAGCAGATGGAGTGTTTTTCCATACTTATTATCCGATGCCAAAAAGGTATCCATATAACTATGAAGCTACGGGAAGATTGAGATTTATGGGACATCCAGATGTAATATCCACTAAAGATAAAAGATACAGATTGGGCATGCATGATCGTTCAGAAGTAACACGGTTAAACGGATTACCTGTTCAGCTTCCAGTAGAATTGAGTCCTACCGTGAAAAGTTCTGATATCTGCATTAACGTAGCTGATGATGTCAAGTCCGCTTACGATGAGGGTAAGCTATGGAGATGTGAATTGCAAATCATGCTTCCGAATACTACAGAATCTGATGAAATAGACATTTTTTGGAATGGAGAGAAAATGCCAAGTTCGATACAAAGATATGCTGATTGGGTATATCAACTAAGGCCAAGGCCAGGGTACGCAGTCAATGGTTATAGGATTCACGTTAATTTGGTTGGCAAATATTTACCCAAAATTGGGCAGAATATTGTTAATGTTCTTATCAATAAAAAAGATGAACAACTAGTAGACCCTATACACATAGCTGAGGTGAGAGTAGCATTAGATTACCTACCCCATCGCAATGCCTTGAGAGATGAAGAAACTTTTGAGGGATAAGTGTTAATTATTAATTGATTTCGAATAAATAAGTTTGAAAGAGGTGTATTAAATCTATGAAATTCGACTTCGATTTTTCAAATGAAGTTTCTTTGATTACTGGAGCTGGTCGCGGTATAGGTTTAGCGATATCTCAGA
>CAYRIG010000204.1:0-3544 GCA_964424315.1 uncultured Dehalococcoidia bacterium
CCTAATGATTCTCCAAATACTTTACTCGCAGAATATTCACTATCGGGTTTAGCGTCTTGCCCTAAACCTTTTACTAATTCGATTGTATTTCTATCTATACCTTCGTAATTTCCATTAACTATTGACGCATAAGGCTCAATCAACTCGTATCCTCCAACCGCATGCATAGAACTGGCGAACACAACTCTTCTTACACCCGCTTTGTGGGCTGCAGTGTAAACGTTAGCTGTGGCTATGATATTTGGCCTCATTAATTCGTCCCAACTGATCCAAGGTTCATGTCTCCTATCAGCAGCAAGATGTAAGACAACATCTACACCTTCAAACGTTTTAGCTAATTCATCGGCAGAATCTGCGAGATCTATTTGAGTAGTATTCGGACGATCAGATTCCCTAAGATCTACGCCATGTACTTCGTGATCATCTTGAATATGATCTGCTACGATTGTACCTATTGTTCCTACTATACCGGTAATCATCACTTTCATATAAATACGCCTCTCTGTAATCTAAATAAGAATGGAAATAAGGTTATATTCAATTTGATGATTTTGTATTGTATTTTTATATTATTATTTATCTATTTCATATCAGAACTTGCAAAATTTTCCACTTCACACACGGGCATGTGCAGGATACTGCACTCACTATTTAGATATTCTATTAAATGAATAAATCTTCACACAGTTATGGTCGTGGAACTTTACATGATTCAATTAACTTAGTATTTCTCTAATCTCAAATAAATCAGGCATAGATTCTTGAGAACCTTTACGAGATACAGATAATGCTGCGGCGGCAGAAGCAAATTTAACACTTGTTACTAAACTAGATCCTGTAGATAAAGATGATGCTAAAGCACCATTAAATGCATCTCCGGCTGCAACTGAAGCAACGACATCTACTTTATAAGGTTTTATATGCCCTATGAAATCTTCTGATTGTACCCACGAACCCTGATCAGCAAGTGTAATAATCACCGTTTTAGGGCCCAGAGATGATATATATTCTGCAGACTTTTTTGCGTCTTCAAGTGAAGTTATCGAAATTCCAGATAAATATTTAGCTTCTATTTCATTTGGTGTAATTATATCTACATAATCGTAAAAGTTTTCAGGAACGATTTTATTAGGAGTTGGATCGTGGATAGTAATCATATTATTATCTTTTGCAATTTTCAAACTTTGAAACGTAACATCCAAAGGGATTTCTTGTTGTACTAGGAGTATTGACGAAGATTTAGATAATTTCTTTATACAATCTATCTGTTTTTGATTGAAAATTTCATTAGCACCATAAACTGCATTAACGGAATTTTGTCCGTCAGGTAATAAAATAATTATTGCGATACCAGAAGAAATAGATTTTTTTACTTCTATATTTTCTACATTGATTCTTTGTTCACTTAAATAAGAAATTAGATCCTTACCAAAAATATCATCCCCAATAGATGAAATTAAGTAAATCTCTTTATCTGATTTTGAAGACCTAATTGCTGATACGGCCTGATTACCAGCCTTACCACCAGGATTTGTATAAAAGGAATCTCCTTCAAATGTTTCACCAATCTCAGGTAATCTATTCGTATGAATATTTAAGTCCATATTTAAAGCACCTAAAACTACAATATTTTTATCTATTTGTATTTTGTTTAAAAAACTTTTCATAAGATTAATATTTTTGTAACCCAGGTGAAGTTGAAATTATTTCCAATCAATAGTTTCAACAATACCAATTATCATATCTCCATTTAAACGTACAACTCGTTATCACAAAATCACAAAAAAATTACCATAACGAACGGGGGCATAATGAGATTGGAAATATCCTATCGTGATTTGAAGGTTTTGTATTCTTTTTTTGTATAAATTTTCACATTTTTAAAATAAACTCAAAATACAAATATCACGGATAATAATGGAGATTTAATATTGCCAAATAAACCAAATGTTTTACTGATTTCTGTTGACCATTGGTTCGGTGATTTAATCGGAGCTTTGGGTCATCCGACTATATTAACCCCAACCCTTGATCAAATGATAGGAAGTGGTGTCGCTTTCACAAATGCATACTCGTCGACACCAATATGCATACCAGCTCGAAGAGAAATGATGACAGGTGCAACCGCAAAAACTCATGGCGATCGTAACTTCAACGAAACACTTCCGATGCCAAACCTACCCACTATCGCACAAACCTTAACTGAACATGGATATCAATCTTATGGTGTAGGAAAACTTCACGTATATCCACAAAGAAATAGATTAGGCTTCCAAGATGTAATGTTACTTGAAGAAGGTCGTTATCAATTTGGTTTAAATAAAGACGATTACGAACTTTATTTACAGGAACAGGGTTACTCGGGACAAGAATGGTCTCATGGCATTTCAAATAACGATTACCATACTCGTCCTTGGCATCTGCCTGAACATCTTCATCAAATAAATTGGACCGTTAGAGAAACCTGCAAATATATTGCTAGACGTGACCCGAGTAAACCAGGTTTCTGGTATATGTCTTTTAGTCCTCCTCACCCACCTCTCGTCCCACTGGGTTGTTATATGGATTATTATAGGAGCATCGAAACGGACCCTCCTTTCTATTCAGAATGGTCTAAAAACTATGAAGATTTACCTTACGCTCTCAAAGTCAGGCCTCACGGTCGAAATACGTACAACGATGAAGCCATTAAATCTGCGAGGCAAGCGTTTTATGCCCTTTCAACACACATAGACCACCAAATCCGATTAGTAATCGGCTTACTACGGGAAGAAAATATTTTCGACAACACGTTAGTGATGTTTACATCAGATCATGGCGACATGTTAGGAAACCATGGTCTTTATGCAAAAGGACTTTTTTACGAAAATTCATGTAACATCCCAATGATTTTGCTACCTCCAGCCAACAACAGTGAAATTAAAACAAATACCGTTGATGATCGGTTAGTTGTTCAAGCGGACATCTTTCCAACTATTGCTGATCTTTGTGATCTTCCAATACCTGAAAGTGTAGAAGGTTTGTCAATGTTAGGTACAAATAAACGCGACTACATTTATGGGGAACTTTGGGAGGATCCGAGAGCAACAAGGATGATTCGAGATAAACAATATAAATTAATTTATTACCCAGCAGGAAACAAATTTCAGCTTTTTAACTTACATAAAGACCCAACAGAGAACCAAGATCTATTTGGGGACCCAAAATACTCTAATATCATTTCACGACTTTCTAAAATAATGATAAATAACCTATATGGGACTGATTTGAAATGGGTTAAGAATAACAAGTTAGTGGGAATGGTTGATCCGGACCCTAATGTTGCTTATGCGAATCCCGGGAGATCATTTGGCAATCAGCGAGGCTTACGCTTTAGTCATTCAGGGAAGCAGTTGGAGAACCCAAAAAATTCTTCTTCTTTTAGGTAGGTACTTTTTACCTTAACAACTGTTTAAACTCCTGGTAGGTTTATTTCATCTATCCTGTGACAACTGACCGTCCTGCCATTACCAATATGTTTTAATTCAGGTACCTCTGTTTTACA
>CAYRIG010000205.1:0-3537 GCA_964424315.1 uncultured Dehalococcoidia bacterium
GGACTGCTTCGTAGTGAAAAAGATAATCAGAATATAGATTTGGCTAATATTAAAAGATCAATCATGTCTAGATTAATTTCAAAAAACATAATTGCTGGAAAAGAAATCAAATTGCCCGGGCTAGAAAAAACAAGTTTTCATTTTTCTAGAAAAGGGGTTTCGATAATAAACAAAAATAAAGACAAAGCTATTAGAGTCAACAATCAACCAATCTTATCTAAAGCAAATTTGCACGATAAAACATGGATTGGCTCTAATGGCAAACTTTATACTTTCACTTTGAAATAATTTTTAATATAAAAACTTATTTCTCAGTTATCCTTATGGTTTTCATTACATCAGCTTTTATAGGAGTACTTGGATCCCTTACGGTTATACCGGTAACAACATCCATTCCTTTTATCACGTTTCCAAATACTGTATGACACGAGACACCTGCCTCTGAACAATCTTTAGGAGTATCATCTAAATTATACCCATCCAAAAAGTGTGTTTCTGTAAACGTAATGAAAAATTGAGATCCATTAGTACCTTTTCCACCCTGAATCCCTGCATTTGCCATCGAAAGAACACCAGGACCATCATGACGCCTCTTTGGGGTTAATTCATTATCAAATGAATAACCAGGACCTCCAGTACCAGTACCAGTAGGATCACCACCTTGCGCCATAAATCCTTCTATTACCCTATGAAAAGTTACACCATCATAGTAACCTTCTCTAGCAAGAAATACAAAATTGTTAACAGTTGCTGGTGCTTCATTAACAAAAAGCTGGATTACTATTTCTCCACCCTTTTCCATTTCAATTATTGCATTGTAGTTTTTATTTTTGTCTATAGTGATAGAAGGAGAAGAACTATAGGTTTTGCTAATTGAATCTTGTTTTGGAGCTTCAGTTTTTGCTGGTTCTGATACAACTTGAGTTGTGCCAGAAGTTTGATTATCTTGAATTGCGATATCATCATCAGAACTACCACATGCTAAAATACCCAACATCGAAATGGTAATAATTACAGTACCAATCAGAAATTTATAATTTTTCACAATTCACCTCTCTATAATTAATTCAAAAAACATTTGAACAATCTAAATCATAAATCCAATATGTCAAAACATGCATTCATTATATTAACAGAATCAATTCCATATTCCATATACAATTCTTCTGGCGTACCTGACTGACCATATTTAGATACTCCAAGCGGCAAAACCTTGGTTTCTAATGCTGCTCCCACCCACGACAAGGAGTGTGGATGACCATCAACAACGGTTACTATAGGTACTCTCAAAGAACTTTCGGGTATGAGTTTTTTTAAATAACTCTCTGATAGCTTACCTGCAAGTTTAGACGACACAGAATATTGGAAATCTTGGTACAAGGGACCAGGTCCAGTAATATTTATTACATTTGCGTAAATACCCTCTTCAACCAAATCTTCGCTTGCTTTTATTGCTTCAGGTAAAATCGCACCACAAGCTAATATATTTACAACATTATTGCCAAGAGAATAACCAGGTTGATTACTTCTATCTATTATTCTATAGGCACCCTTTATTACCTGCTGCCTTCTAATTTCTATAGATTCGTCAGTTCCTTGAAAATCACCGTATGATTGATCAATCCTTTTACTTGTTAATCTCAGATAGGTAGACGCCTTTCTATCTTTAATATTATTTAGAGAATCTAACAATATCCATTCAAGTTCTTTACCATAGCAAGGTTCATAATAATTTAATTCAGGAAGCTCGTAACCAATCGAAGGAGTTACTATCGACTGATGTGAACCTCCTTCAGGGGCCAGCGTTAACCCTGACGGTGTACCAACAAAAATAAATTTCCCTCCGGATTGTAAACTATAGACCAAAGCATCTAGACCTCTTCTTATAAATGGGTCATACAAGGTACCTATCGGCAATACCAATTCTCCATCACGTTCATTAGTAAGACCCAATTGACCTAAACAGATAAAAAGATTATTCTCAGAGATACCTAATTCTAGATGCTGCCCCTTATCAGATTCCTCCCAAGTCAGAGCTCTAATCTGTTGTTCGACAGGCAATTCTTCAGATGGATGTTTTGACCATACACCTACTTTATTAATCCATCCACCCAAGTTGGTGGAACTAGCTACATCGGGACTAACAGTGACAATCCTATCTGATATTTCTTGGGCACTCCTAGTCAACTCAGTTAATATTAGTCCAAATATTTGTTGGGTTGACATGTTCCCACTATATCCTTTGGAAAAAGATTTAGGGACAATATATGAAACGTCTTTTTTGCTTGAATATATATCTGAATTTAATTTTGTGCTTACTTCAGAACAATATAATCCAACCTTAGATTCTAAATCGAACCCCTCGAATTCTTCACCATCTTTTATATTTAGACTATTTCTAAATTCTTCCATCTGGCTTGAATTTAGTAATACAGAATGGTTTTGCGGGTCTCCTACTGTAGGTAACTTCCATCCTTTTAATGTATAAGCGAATACAACATTAGGTCCACTTTCTACATCCAATGTTTCAAACCGTTCCCTCAAAGTATTAAAATCATGACCACCTAAATTGCTAATTAGTTCTAATAAACCTGCATTATCCCATTGATTTATGAATTCCCTAAGATCATTTTCATGTTTAGTAAATTTAGGCAACCAATCCCTAATGACCAATCCGTCTGACCTCAATAGTCTTTGGTACATTTGGTTAGGCATGTTATCAATGGATTCACGTAATAACTCCCCTTTGTCCATAGCAAAAGCAGACTCCAATAAAGAACCATATTTTGCCTCAACAACATTCCATCCATTAGCCTCAAACATTTGTCTCCATACATTAATTCTGATGCCAGGAATGACTCTGTCCAAGCTTTGTCTATTTAAATCAATAATCCAAATCAATCTGTTGATTGCAGATAACGATTGATCAGCAATAGCTTCCCATACAACACCTTCGTCTAATTCGGCATCTCCCACTAAACTTATAAAATTGCCTTTAGTTTCTGGTGGCAAATCAAACCTAGTATGTATATATTCTGATGCCAACCATGCAAAATTAGGTGCAACAGCACCTAATCCAACTGACCCAGTAGTAAAATCCACATTATCAGGGTCTTTTGTTCTACTGGGGTAGGCTTGTAGTCCCCCAAAAGCCCTTAAAGCCTTCAAATATTTTTTATCTAAATTCCCTAATAAATATTGAATAGCATGAAAAACCGGTGAGGAGTGTGGTTTAATTGAAATAGCATCTGTATTTTTCATGAACTCAAAAAACAGATAAGTCATTATTGTGGCTACAGAAGAACTCGACGCTTGGTGGCCACCTACTTTAAGGCCGCTTGCGCTGGAGGTATGCTTATTTGCATAATCAACCATATAAACCGCTAACCACAAGACCTTATTTTGAATTTGTTCAAGCGCGTAATTTAGATCTGAGTTGATTTCTTTATTTTTACTTTTTTTCTTAATTTGGATTTATTTCAGGCCTACATAAATTTATAACCTATTAATTAACAATTACCCTTCAAATCAAGTAAA
>CAYRIG010000206.1:0-3525 GCA_964424315.1 uncultured Dehalococcoidia bacterium
GACGTAGTAATGACAGGGGTATTAACCGATATGTGTGTTTTAGGCACAGCGAGAGTCGCTTCTGAGATAGGATATAATTCGATGATTTGCGAGGATGCTTGTGCAACTTTAACCCAAAGGGCCCATATTGATGCCCTTATGGTTCATGCTAGATGTTTTGGTCGTGTGGAAACTGCTGACGATATAGTGGCAGAGCTAAGTGGGTAAGGTAAATATTTTAAGGAATGGCTTTACCTGATTTAATACCTGTATACACTTCGTTATCTATAGAAATTTTGCCGTTAACTATTACATAGGGGATTCCAGACGGATATTGTTTAGGGTCATCGTAGGTGGATGTATCTATAACTTTATTGGCATCAAATATAGTTACGTCAGCAAAGTATCCTTTATGTATTTTCCCTCTATTAGTCAACCCGAATCTTAAAGCTGGTCTTTCAGTCATTCTATGTACCAAAGCTTCCAGCGACATCGTATGATATGTTCTATGTAATCTTCCTAATATTCTAGGGAATGCCCCATATGTTCTTGGGTGGGGCATACTTCCAGCAGGAGTTATATCACTGCATGCCATATAATCGTCTCGTGCTAGAAGTTCCATGCAGTCTTTACTTACTTGGCGCCACAAAGATAAGTTTACCGGGGGTGGCATAACATATCCGAGCTCCAAATTTTCTGATAGGAGGAGGTCGCAGAGTGCTTCTCCTATAGAAATATTTTTTGATCTTGCTAAATCAGGTAATGTTTCACCTTCTAGTTCTGGATGGTTTGGTGAATAAGAAAAAATCATTTCTTCTACGCTTCTTGAGTAATTTATACTTTGTTCAAGTTCATCAACGATTTTCTTTTTTTCTAATGGGTTTTTTAATCTTTCCAATAATTTATTTGGTCCTCCATCTTGAGCCCAACTAGGTATATAACTCACGGGTATTGTACTTCCCGAAGGATAGGGGTAAATGTCTAAACTTACGTCGCTGCCATTTCTTTTTGAACTATCTATTAAGCTCATATGGGACTTGATGTCACCTGCTGTGGTTGGATCAGTTCTATAATGCGCAATATGCAGTTTGACACCAGATTGCTCTGTGATCTCTAAAGCTTCAGCAATACCTCCACCTTTGAACGCCCGTTCGGGGTTGGCTCTTCTTGGCTCTGACATATATACGCCATTTAAATCTTTTACCAATTTGCAAATTTCTATAAGTTCTTCAGTACTAGTCCATGGTCCGGGATAATAACTTGAACCAGTAGAGAATCCAACAGCTCCTTCATCGAATCCCTTTTCGACAAGATTTTTATATTCACTCATTTTATTGGAATCTAAAGGTGTATCTTTGAACCCAGCTATTTCTAGCCTTACTGTACCGTTAGGTATTAAGTAAGCTGTGTTAATGCTAACTTTATTGTGATAATGCTTCTTGAACGAACTAACAGAACTCATATCTAAATCTGCAGGTGGATAGCCAAGCAAACCGCTTAGCCAGTGTCTGTAAGTTAAGTAATTATTGTGAGATAAAGGTGCGTAAGACATACCGTCTATCCCCAAAAGTTCAGTTGTGATGCCTTGTCTTAATCCATATTGATGTTCTGGATTGATTAAGAGGTCTCCTTCCGAATGAGTGTGTGTATCTATAAATCCAGGTGCTACCATTAAATTTGTCGCATCTATTATTCGCTTAGATTCAACATTGTTAAGCCCATCAATTGTTTCTATACGTTCACCCTTTATTCCAATATCTGATTGGAATTTGGGTTTGCCAGTACCATCAATGATTGTTCCGTTTACTATTATAATGTCAAACATCAGTTGTATTAATTGGTAATAATATTTTTGAGGTTTTGAAAAATTTAGTTGAAGGGAATCTAAGATATATTCGGATTGGGGAATAAGCAGTTAACAGGAATATTATCAAGATGCTTATAGGTAGCGTTAGGCAACCTACAATTTTCATTTTATTAAACCTCTATAGATGGAACAATAAATCCAATTTATTGCATCGAAATTAAAATGTGTCGTAATTGTAGCATAATATCATTCACTAAAATATTGGTATATTATTGGGATAGTAATAATAAAGTATATATTTGATTTGATTGGATTATAATCGAGGAAACACAATGGGTAATACATATGAGATGGCAACACTCGGTGGAGGTTGTTTTTGGTGCTTAGAAGCAGTATATCTTGAAGTAAAAGGTATTACAGAAATTGTATCCGGATATACTGGAGGAAGTATTCCTGAACCGAGTTATGAAGATATTTGTACGGGTAGTACAGGACATGCTGAAGTGGTGCAGTTAAAATTTGATTTAAATGAAATAGGGTTTCAAGATATTTTAAATATATTTTTTTCTATACACGATCCTACCACTCTAAATCGGCAGGGTAATGATGTTGGTACTCAATATAGGTCTGTAATTTTTTACCACAGTGAAAACCAAATGGAAGTGTCCTTGAATACCATAAAAAAATTAACTGAAGATGAATTATGGACAGAACCTATAGTGACAGATATTAAAAAGTTAGGGACATTTTATCGTGCAGAAGATTATCATCAAAATTATTACCAATTGAATCCAAACAATCCTTATTGCCAGTTTGTGATTTCACCTAAATTGGCAAAATTTAGGCAGCAAATAGGTAACAAATGACGCATTTGAGAATAAGAAAATCTAATACTAAAGATGGGTATTTAATGCCTGGGTTAAGTTATGGTGCGAGTCAGGTAGTTGTTGCTCATGACCAGGTTTTTGTTTTGGGCCAAACAGGATTGACACTTGATAATAAAGGTTTTGCTGGTGAAGGAAATCCATCTGAACAAGCTGAAACAGCGATGAAAAATGTCAAAATGTTACTGGAAGAGTCAGGTGCTAGCATAAATGACATCTGCAAAATAATTCCATATACAACTAAACGCTCATACAGAGATGAAGTTTATCCTGTTATAGCAAAGTACTTGGAAGGAGTAAATCCAGTTTCAACAGGAATAGTAGTTAAATCTTTGGCCAAACCATATCTGGATTTTGAAATAGATGTATGGGCTGTAATACCTGAAAAACTTGGTAGTAACCATACAAGATTGTCTTTAGCTAATGCTAAGAATGGTTATTTAATGCCCAACTTGAAATTCCAAAATTCTAGAGTAATAAAAGCAAACGACCAAATCTTTTTACAAGGGCAAACTGGATTAAGTTTAAGCGGTACAGAATTTATTGGATTAGGTAATCCTGCATTACAGACAGAAAAGGCGATGGAAAATATAGTCGAGTTGTTAGGTGAAGTTGATTCAACTTTACAAGATATATGCAAAATAACAGTTTATATTACCGATATATCCTATCGGTCTCAAGTCTATCCGGTTATAGCAAAATATCTTAGAGATGTTTCACCAGTTTCTACTGGAGTTGTTTTAAAATCCCCCCCCCGCCAAGGTGGTGCCAAGCACACCATGGCGAGTGGAATTTCGTTGCGGAAGTGATGGGGTGCAGTGTGGGTGGATATGGTGGGGTATAAGATAAAAAATG
>CAYRIG010000207.1:0-3502 GCA_964424315.1 uncultured Dehalococcoidia bacterium
GAATGTACTAATGAATCTTCAATCCCACCTAAATTAGATACCCCAATGCTATCAATCTCACCACCTCTAGATAAAAGATTTTGAAGATTCGTTAAACCCATCAATCCTACTGGGGTCGAACCTCCACTCGCAAGCCCTCCATTTATTAATACCGAATGTAAATCAAATAATTTTTCCCCGGTTCCTGTTATTATTTTTATTTCGTCTCCAGATTTTGCATCTAAAGTTTTGGCAGCTACTTCATTAATCAAAATCTCATTAATTTTTAAATCAGATAATTGAACAACTTTTCCATCTGTTGTACTAAGTTTTCCGAAATCAGGTTGGTCATTTTTACTATAGCCCCTTAATATCATTCTTGATTCGGTTCTATCAGTTCTTGTATTTACTACAGGGGCAACCGACTGTATACGAAAAATAACACCATCAACTAGACTATTACTAAACGCCAACTCGCGAATATTTTCAGCATCGCTATCGGATATATAGGAATTGCCAAATATTACATTTCCCTGGGGTTCAATTTCTTGATCCACAAAGCCTGCTCCATCCAAAGCGACTTTTCTTATAGAGTGAGTAACAGTATCACCGACTCCTAAAGAAGCACCAATTATAGTAGTACTCAGCATCAGTCCGATAACAATGAGTAAACTTTGCAGTGGTGTTCTTGTAATGTTTCTCGAACCGATTCTAAACATGATTCGATTAGTAATAGATAATCCTATTATCACAATGATGGTTACTACAGCTGCAATCCCAATAATCTGAGCTAAAAGTTGAGTTGAAACGCCAAAAAGTGAGTCCATATTTAACCTGAATTAACTATTATCCCATCTTCCATTCTTACTATCCGGTCAGCTTTAGCCGCTACTTTATCTGAGTGGGTGACCAACACTATTGTCTGGTTATATTGGCTATTAGTAAAAGAAAGCAATTCCATAATTTCATTTTCATTATTACTATCAAGATTTCCGGTAGGTTCATCAGCCCAAACAATAGCCGGTTTATTGACCAATGCTCTTGCAATTGCTACTCTTTGTCGTTGCCCTCCAGACAATTCACCTGGTTTGTGAGTAGACCACTCTAATAAACCTACTGCATCAAGTTGTTCATTTGCCTGATTAGCTGCTGCTTTAGAAGACATTCCTGAAATAAGCAAAGGCATTTCTACGTTTTCTCTCGCAGTTAATACAGGCAGTAAATTGTAGGTTTGAAATATAAATCCCATAGATTTGGAACGAAATTCACTCATTTTATCGTCGGATAAGTCATGAATAGGTTTTTGATCCACAAAAATATTACCGGAATTAATACTATCTAAACCAGATAAGCAGTTTAATAAAGTAGTTTTACCACATCCCGAAGGACCCATTATTGCAATCATCTCTCCACGTCCTACTTCCATGTCAATCCCGTTCAAGGCATTCACAACTAAACTGCCTGTACCGTATATTTTGTGCACATTTTTTGCAGATATTATTGAATCGTCCATAAAGTACAAAACCCCATTTGATATTCAGTCATTTACCTCACCAACATGCGACAGTTTCCTCGACAATTTATCATTTATGGCAAGATAGATTCACATTCCAATATGTATAATATATTATACCAAGTGCGGTATTAATAAAACAATTATTTTAAAGCCTAATCGTTGGCAAAACATATCAATTCCCAAGACAGAGATCATATATGGAAATTAGGATAGTAATTTCTTATGTATATCTAACAATATATTGCAAAAGTTAAATAACAACTATTATGAGAAATTCAAGAAAAGGTAAGTACCCCTACACGACTAATAATTCGTATTTCCAATTATTTTGAATCTTTCTGTTCATCATTATTGTTAGTTATTAAATCGTCCAATTCGGTGTAATTTGAATCCTTTTCAGTATCCGGAGCACTACCACCACCAGGACCACCTCTGCCTCTCATAAATACAAATCCAATTCCACCTAAGATAATTAGAACAATAATTACAATAACAATAATCAATCCCATATTCCCACCATCTTCTTCTTCAACAGGAAGCTCTACCGGCACTACCGTTGGAGTGGGTTGAGGTGTAGGCGTTTCTTTTACAACAGGCACAGAAGTTGCAGTTGCAGTTGCAACTACTGCTGTAGGAGCTGGTACTGCTGTTGCTTTGGGAGCAGGAGTAGCCGTTGGTACAGGTACTGATGTAGCTGTTGCTTGAGGCTGAGCCACTACTGCCGTTGGAGTAGGCTGAGGTGCTACTACAGGAACAGGAGTAGCCCTAGGTGTAGCTACAGGTACCGCAACCGGAACAACTTTAGATCTTATCTGGAATGTTGCTAGCAGTCTTTCTACTCTTAATCCATATCTCCCACTCGTTTTGTTTTCTGTAAATGAGAAATTAACGGTTTCACCAGGTTCAACAAGTAAAATTTGAGAATCCTGAATAATATCATCTATCCAAAGATTGGCTGGATACACAAGTGTGTCGTTTCCAGTATTGCTCACACGAGCACTGATATCAAAATCTTCTCCATCCGTTGGGAAAACAGGTTTTAATACTAGATTTCTAACAGTATATTCAGGTGCAGGTATCGAATTTGAACCAATCACAGCCATATTCGAAAAACTTGGTACTGCGACGGTGTAATATACCTTTGCTTCATCTTCACCAATTCTTTTCGCTGTATGATCAACCCATTTACTTACTGATTCATCATACCGTTTTATACGTATAGACCATTTATGAATATTTCTACTATCTAACCAGCTTTTCTCTACATAGAAACTCACGTGCCCTAATGTCATGCTTGAAGAAATATCCCCGTCAAGAGAAATGCTAAAGGCAGAGTACAAGACCTCTCCTTGATCTATTGGGAGACCTATAGTTGCTCCATCTTCTTCTTGTATAGTTATAATAACTTCATCTATATCCTTATCAAATTTAGCTAATACCTGATCGAGTGGATGAGGGCTAGATATTATGGTACTCCATGAATCTTCATCAACGGAGGTTTGTTGGTAAATAGAAGATCCTTGTGTTGATAAAACAACCTCTGGTTTTTTACCAACTGAAGTAGGAGTCACTTCTTTAGTGATAGCTTCAGCAGGAACGCTAGGCAATGCTTCCAACATTACAGATGCCGGTACTAAGAAAAATCTTTCTGCAGACATCACCGGCAACCTATATATCATTTTCTTTTCAGACATTAATTTTATAACGCCTGTTAAACTAGATGTGGTCAAATTCTCCATAATGGTTCCAGCTTGAACAGCCGAGACTATCGACAACAAGTCAGATGTTTTTTGGGATGAAACTGTTTCCAGTATAAATGCCCCAGAAACAGGGTTTATTAATTCAAATATAGCTGCACCTTTGTCCACATCGATCCTTTCAACAACTCCAGCAGCTTTTGATAATTTTACTAGAACCAATATTTCTGCAGCTTTTTCCGCTGAAACAGCCTCTAAAATCAATGCCGTTTGTGCATCAGAAACTAAATTAAATATTGCTGCGAAGTCT
>CAYRIG010000208.1:0-3499 GCA_964424315.1 uncultured Dehalococcoidia bacterium
TGGTTTGTCTTTTCCGGGTTGCCCGGGATTTCCTCACTTTGGTCATAATAAAAGAGTTGCTTGGTGTGTTACTCATGCTCAAGCAGATTACCAGGATATTTATTTGGAGAGGATTAAGTTGAATGAGTCCGCAAGTAGATATCAGTATAATTTCAAAGATGAATGGATTGATTTGGAAATTAAAGAAGAAGAAATAAAAGTTAAAAATGATTCATCAGTGTTTATAAAAACAGCCCAAACTTTAAATGGACCAATTATCATTGACGATATTGAAAATGGAACAGGTTTTTCTTTTAAATATTCGGGTCTTATAGGAGTGAATAAAACATTACAATCTATTCAAAAAATGCTTTACTCCGCCAATATAAACCAATTAGACAAAGCAATGGAAGATTGGGTTTCTCCCTGCCAAAATTTTTTATTCGCAGATGTCGATAACGATATAGGTTATTTGATGAGAGGGAAGATGCCAACTAGAAAAATGGAGAATGCTTGGGTGCCTGTTCCTGGTTGGACAGATGAGTTTGGATGGAATGGGTATATACCTTTTGACCAAATGCCTAGGAAACGAAACCCAACAGAAGGATATATAGCTACTGCAAATAATAGGATAGTAGGTAAAGACTTTCCTTTTTACGTTGGTTTATTTTTCAGTGCGGACCATAGAATAAATCGAATTATTAATAATATTGAAACATTAAACAATGCTTCAATAGAGGATATGTCTGATATCCATGCTGATATTGTTTCAATACCAGCAGCAGACTGTATCGATATGATAAATAAGATTAAAACAACCGATGCTTTTCAAGTGAGGGCAAAAGGTATTATTTTAAATTGGAATGGATTAATGTCCAGCACATCAGTAGGAGCTTCAATTTATAGCGCATTCCGCTTGAAATTTAATATTAAGGTAGTTGAACTTCTTTTCGGAAAATTATCAGGTGAAGCGTTGGATGCAAATGGTAGAGGAGCACCTTTCCACATAAGATTGTTAACTGATTGGATTATTAGGAATCGAAAAGAAAATGAATTGGAACAGTTAATTAGCCTAGAGGATATGGAAAATATTATTCACCGCTCTTTTGCAGAAGGTTTAGAATATTTAATTGAATTAATGGGTACAGATGTAGAGGATTGGCAATGGGCACGTATTCATAGAACATCACATAAGCATGAGCTTTCAGATCAATATCCAGATTTAAAATGGCTTTTAAATCCATTATCTGTTGCAATGAGCGGAGATGGAGACACACCATTTTCTGCTTCATATGCTTTGTCAGGACCTTTTACAGTAACTGGGGCATCAGTAGCAAGGTATATTTTTGATTTAGACGATTGGGATAAATCAAAATGGATTACTCCGTTAGGAAGTTCGGGTAACCAATTAAGTTCTCACTATTTGGACCAAAATCCGGTATGGGCAAAAAACAAAATGATTGACATGCAATACAGTTGGGAAACTATATCAGAGACTGCCAAGTCTAAACAAACTATTTCACCGTTGTAATTATGTTATTAGCAAAATGAATGGAGTATTAAGGTATGCAATCGCAAATTAGTTATCAAGGGTCGCACCAAGAATATGATGTTATATGCAAAAAAAATGTGCAGATTGAAATGTCTGACGGTTGTAACATGGCAACCGACATTTATTTTCCTGCTTTAGGAGAGCAAATAATAGAAGATAGGTTTCCAATAATATTGGAACGTACTCCATATAATAAATCATTACCTAACATGGTTTTAAATGGAAAATATTTTGCGAGGCGCGGGTATATTGTTGCTTTCCAAGATGTTCGTGGCAGGTACGAATCTGAAGGAGAATGGTATCCATTTGCGAAAGAAGCACCTGATGGGTTTGATACTGTCGAATGGCTAGGAAGTCAAAAATGGAGTAATGGTAAAGTTGGGACGATAGGTGGTTCTTATTGCGGAAGTGACCAAGCAGCATTGGCTACATTGAATCCAAGGCACCTATCATCTATGGTTGTTGCTGTTGGTGCTTCTAATTATTTCCATAGCTCAATGAGGCAAAATGGCGCGTTAGAACAAAGATTTCTTGTTTATATTTACAAGATGGCAATGACTTCCAAAGAGGCGCTCAAAGATAGTGCGTTGTACGAATCCCTAAGAAATGCTTATGAGAATAATATCTCTGAAATAGTAAAACATTTTCCAATAAAAAAAGGATCTACTATTTTAAAAGAATTGCCATCATATGAACAATGGGTTGTTGATATAGCCAGCCATGGTGAATACGATGATTATTGGAAACAAAGAGGTTATGCAATATCAGAATATTATGATGAACACGCAGATGTTCCAACTCTTTATTGGGGTGGTTGGTACGATTCTTATGCTAGGAATACTTGTGAAAGTTTCATTAAATTAAACAAAATGAAAAAATCTCCACAGTATTTGTTAATGGGGCCTTGGACACATGGTAAATATAGTGAAAGTTTTTCAGGTGAATTAGATTTTGGGATTGAATCCGTTGTTGATCATAATGAAATGCGATTAGCTTGGTTTGACCATTGGCTAAAAGAAATGAATAGTGAGGCGATTAATTGGTCCCCTGTACGTATATTCACTATGGGTACTGGGTCACATCAAAAAGAAAGAGCCAATGGCTCTTTCAGGATCGACTATGGAGGATATTGGCGCAATGAAAAGGAATGGCCTACTACAGACACCGTAATGACCAATTATTATTTGCATCAGAATTTAATTCTCAAAACTTCAAATGCTTATGAAGGCGAAGAAAGTACTGAATATACATATGATCCAAAGAATCCAGTGCCAACTATAGGAGGTGGTATCTCTGCAGCGGATAACGTCATGCCTCCGGGTGGTTTTGATCAAGTGGGTAGAAAAGAGCTTGTAGGCTGTATTGATAATCAACCTCTTATTATGAGAGCAGATGTTTTAAGTTTTCAAACTAGTGAATTAAATAAAGATATTGAACTGACTGGGCCAATCCTTGTTCATCTATGGGTATCTAGTTCTGCTAAAGATACGGATTTCACGGCCAAATTAATCGATGTTTTCCCCAGATCTTCGGATTATCCTGAAGGTTTAGCTATAAACATTTCTGATTCTATTATTAGAACTCGTTATCGTAACAGTTGGGAGAATCCAGAATTGATGAATCCGGGTGAAATTGTTGAAGTAGTGTTTGAAATGTATCCTACTTCTGTCATATTTGCTAAGTCTCATAAAATCAGGTTAGATATAAGTAGCAGCAATTGGCCTCGGTTTGATGTTAATCTTAATTCGGGAAAAGATTTAGGGATAGACAGGACATTCGAAATAGCCAATCAAACCATCTATCATTCATCCCAATATCAATCGCACGTAAAATTACGGGTTAAAACAAAATAATTTTACGATGTCATTCAAGTGATTTTAGTTAGACTATTGTATTGATATAATGTTATGTGTGTCGGGTAATTTATTTGTGTAAAGTTTTAATAGATTGGAGTACGTGATTCCTTAT
>CAYRIG010000209.1:0-3486 GCA_964424315.1 uncultured Dehalococcoidia bacterium
ATTCAAGTATCAATTTTAAAACAATAAGCCAGTTTAAAATAGAAGAAGATGCGTGTGTAAATAACCATGTGGGTGGATATTTGTAAATTGTGTTAATTAAATCATTAGGAAACGCAAAATGATATGTGTCATAGAAAACAATAATTTTAGCTTAAGTGATGTAAAACAGACACCATACATTTCATCCTGGGATCCTAAAGAAGTAGCAGATTTTCATGAAACAATAGGCAACAAACAAACTCCCTTGGTCAAACTACCTGGATTAGCTAAGCGTTTAGGTATAGGGAGCCTTTTACTAAAAGATGAAAGCCATCGATTTGGACTTAATGCATTTAAGGCCTTAGGTGCTTCATATGCAATGTATAGGCAAATACAAAAAAATCCGCAAATAAAGACATTTTGCACTGCTACTGATGGAAATCATGGGAGAGCAGTAGCATGGATGGCTAGAAAACTAGGGCGAAAGGCTCTTATTTATATGCCTAAAGGAACCGTTTCTGATAGAGTAAGAGCAATAGAACAAGAAGGGGCAGATGTGTTTGTGATAGATCAAGCCTATGATATTGCTGTAAAGATGGCGAGCACACGCGTGGATGAAGCTAATAAAAAATCAGGGAATCATTTTTGGTCTTTGATACAAGATACAGCTTGGGATGGGTATGAAGAAATACCATCAGATATCATGAAGGGTTATTGTACTCAAATACATGAAATAACGGAGCAAATTGGAAAAGAAAAAATTGATGTCTTGTTTCTCCAAACGGGTGTAGGAAGCTGGGCAGCTTCAATCATTGGTTATATAATGAAAGAATGGCAGAATCCTCCTGCCTGTATTAGTGTAGAACCACACTCTGCCAACTGTTTATATGAATCAATAAAAACTGGAAATCGAGTTTCAGTTGAAAACAACAAAACAACAACCATGGCAGGACTAAATTGTGGTTCAATATCAACCTTGGGTTGGCAGATATTGAAGAATGGCCTGGTAGGATCTATATCGATTTCAGATAAGCTATCAGAAGAAGCAATGTTGACATTAGCATCTCCTGTATCCGGAGATCCAGTAATTATTTCGGGTGAATCAGGAGCAAGTGGCCTAGGTGCATTAATAGGTCTTTGCCAAACGCATGAGTTTAATAACTTCAAAGAGAAAATTTGTTTGAATAAAACATCAACAGTTTTGGTTATCAATACAGAAGGAGATACTGACCGATCAAATTATAAACGAGTTGTGAATGACATTTGATAAGCTCTATATAAAATAAGTGAACGCCATACCAGCAAGCGCTGGGATCGTAACATTATCAAGACCAAAAGTTTGAACTAGTTCTACGACCGTAAGGAAAAGGGCTATAATCAAAATAGATGTAAATTTCATATCAATACCTAAAAATAAGCAGATCGAATAGGTTATAATTATGGTTGTTATAAAAAATGAGGTGCTTCCTCCTATAGATTTCTTTTGTCCAAATATATTTAGTTCCCCAAATCTATATTTTCTCCCTACAATCTCAGCCATCGTGTCCGAAAAGCCGCCAATCAAGATACCATATATGAATGCGGTCTTTTCTAATGGGAGAAAGCAATAGGCAGCAATCAAAACACCAACTGGGTAGGCCTCAACCCCAAATGTGATTCTTTTTACTGAGTGCATTGATCTGAACATGCCTATATATTTTGTGAAAGAAGTGATTAAGATAAATAAAATACAAATCAAATATATTCCTATATTTTCTAAGGTAAAGGGAAAAGTACATACTGTAATACAGGAGACCACATGAACGATCTTTCTGCTATCATCAGAGACCAATGAAAATCGATCTTTTATGAGATCCGTCATAAAGAAAAGTGCTAACAATAGAATGGCATAAATCGTTATTATAATTATCATAGGTCGAACTCATATGATGCATATGACCTAAACCTTGTCACATCTGGGGTAGGCATATTTTTAACACGATTATCATCCATAACAAGTCCATAGATCATTTTATTATATTTAGAATCTATCGCATCTGCATGCATCTTATATACCACTGCGTTTGCTATTCCCATTCTCTGGTATTCAGGGAGTATGCCAATTGTTTTGCATATCAAGGTATTCTCATCGTTTTCTGTGTAACTGCAAAAACCAATTAGATTTTGATTCATATGAACTGTATGGAGTAGCATCTTCGGACTCATATTGCTTTTAGGTGAGAAGAGTTTAAAGAAATCTTCTTGTGATATTCTATTATATCCCCAGTTTGAATTGAATATTTTTTCGATAATCCCATATAATTCATCGAATAAAGATTTATCAATGGATCTCCAGTGTTTGATCTTTAATCCCCTGTTTTTAAACTTAATATAGTAAGGCTTAGAAATATTCATCACATTATTGTAGTCCGTTCTATATCCAGAGGAATATGTTAGGGTTTTTTTAGGAGCTTGAGCTACCATAAAGTGATGCTCCTTCTCATTACTGAAATACTCCCCTTTAAAAAAAGGACTGCCATCTGATTTTGATATGAATCTATATGGGAAGAATGTGGTTCCATGAATCGGACCTTTCAAGTGTTTGATATTCATTTTCTTGGAAACCTCTAAGATTTTAGACCATAGATTTGAATGATGTTTATAATTATAAAAGGTGGTGTACCCAAAATAGGCTTCTGTAGCATTCTTTTCTCTGAACATTAGGATTGCAGAACCATCATTTGATTCTATTGGTTTTAACAGCATATTGGAATTTGTCCATTTAAATGCAGATTCTAATTCTTTAAGAAAACTTTCTAGGTTTGGTTGGCCTTCGAACCTTAAAGAAAGATTATCTTTATATGATGAATAAAACATTTCGAGGAAATCAGGTATCATTCTTTGACCTTGCTTACAAAACCCTTTTCGCCATCGATAAAAAGAATATCCCCTGTATTAAACTTTTCACATGCTCCTGTGATCCCAATCACAGCGGGAATACCTAACTCCCTAGCCACTATAGATGCATGAGAGAGAATACCGCCATGTTCGACAATAATCCCTTTAGATAATGCCATCAATGCGGTCCATCCTGGATCGGTTCTTCGTGTGACCAATATCTCAAAGCTGTCCTTTTTTGGGACTTTGAACTCTTCAAGAACGACAGCTTTACCAATCGCTTGCCCAGGTGAAGCACCTAATCCTTTATTTTCAGCGTTATTTTTTCCATCCTTAAATAAAGACCATTGACCATTTTTTACATGGAAATGGGAAGGTGGATGAAATGTTTTGAAAAAACTATATTCACGTTTTCTTTCACTGATCTTTGAGAAGTCAATATCCTTAATAGGAACTTTTCCATTGACGCAGTCAATATCAATGAAGAAAACATCATCTCTATTTCTGATCAATCCTCTATCAACAAAACAATCACCTACACGCAGTGAGAGCTTGCGCATTATAGCGAACATATTTGCTCTCAAAAGCCTAAAATCCTCACGTCTAGAAGCGAATTTTTTAAAAAGTTTT
>CAYRIG010000210.1:0-3480 GCA_964424315.1 uncultured Dehalococcoidia bacterium
TTTTGTCTTCTGGCAATAAACTAGCGCCGCAATAGATACAGAACTTTGAATTTTCGCGGTTGTTTTTATTACACTTGTTGCAATTCATTTTTCTACCGATTCAAGTATTAGCTAAATTCAAATACGAAATTATCAGATAACAGAGTCATTATACACTTGTACATATAGTAACAATCCTATAATTACTAATATAACCAAGTATGTTTATATATAAATTATAAAATAATTACATAACAAAAATGTAAATATGGCTGAAGATATTAAATCTCAATCAAGAATTAATTGATTATAGCCAACCTATATCATGAAGTCGCTTTTTGAGTTCCGCTGTCTCTTCGGTATTAAGTGTTTTAGATGGAGGACGTGAAGGCCCTACAGGATTTCCCATAAGCTCGTTCATTGCTTTATGTAGTATGCTTTGTCCACCAGTTCTCTTGCTAACAAGTTCGTACATAGAATGTAGTGGTATCCGAGCACTGTCATAAAGTGTTTGTGCCTCATCGTATTGTTTTGCTTCGAGTAGTTCCCAAACTTTAAGGTCAAACTTTGGGTTTACATCAAGATATGATTGTACGTATCCTCTTCCGCCAAGTTTGTGACTGCCTACGGGGTTAGCAGTATTGTCAATCATGTTTACTTTGTCGGTGAATTTCGTCATTAACTCGAAATCATCATCATTTGGGACGCTCCATTTTATAGCTGCAATATTGTCTAAATCTGCAAGTTTTTCAAATGTTTCAATTTCTATGAATCCACCTGTCATCCAGTGTGTATGATATATCATTATGCCTATATCAATCGCATTTGAAAGATCATAAAAGAAATCATACATGTCTTGTTGACTAGGCATGTTCCAAATAGGAGGAGTTACCTGTAGTGAGATAGCTCCCATATCCTGTGCCATTTTTGCTTCTTCAATTGCCCTTGTCGTATCTTTATAGTGAATCCCGAGCATTATGGTTGCTCTTCCATCTGCAGCTTTTACAGCTGTACGAAGAAGTGCCGGTATTTCTGTATCAGACAGCATAGGCCCTTCTCCTACTGCTGACGCAATCTTCAAGACTCCTTTGCCATGAGTTACGCCACTATCTATCAGGCGTTGAATCATAGCGTGCATTCTGCCAAGGTCCAGCTGGTAATTTTCATCGAAAGGGGTTGGTAGTACACCCATTGGTCCTACAATAAGTTTTCTTAAGCTTGCTTTATCCATTTGAAATCATCCTTTAGTTTATTGAATTTTTTAGTGAATTACTTATCACATGTCTAAATCTGTACTTGCTTCTTCTACAGATTGAATATTACCTGTTTGGTCTCCCCCAATCCATCTGTAAATTTCAGGTATTAACGTATGAGTTCTATCAATTAGCGGTAATTTTATTGGAATGTTTCCTTTTTGGGCCGATAGTTTCATGGCTATTGCCACTTCAAGTGCTTGTCTGAGGTCGTGGCCGGATACTGCTAATTCAGAACCAGTTTCAATACTTTTTATTAAAGATCTTATTGAACTTGTCATATATCCAAATTGTTGCCATTCCCATGGGCTGAATTTTGGATCAGTATGGATTCTTTTTCCTTCTTTATCGAAACCTTGATATATATCAACAGATTCCCAAAACCATCTTATCAACGAATCTTCTGTCCATACATCGACACCCAATTTATGAGTCTCATTTATTCCATCATGTTTTCTTACTTTGGTTTTGACTGAGTCATCTATAGAGGTGCCATAAAATGGAACTTTAATACCGTTGGTCATAGTGAAGATACCATTGGAAAGCATTTCATCGTCATCTGTGTATATGTTTGATTCAGGTTGCCCCCAACATATTACTTCCTCTACTTCGCTGTTCATGAATAACCTTATAGCAGAGATCCATTGTACTCCTTGACCTGATATACAATTACCCAGGCTACTTATTATCCCGCCTTGTATTTTGCCGTATTTACCTTCTCTCAACCACTTTGCAGCTTCTTGAACATGATTATGTGCTCGTGGAAGGTTTCCACCCGCAAATACAACTCCTCTGGTCTCGCAAGCAGCAATCATTTCATCTGCATCTGATAGCTTAGCTGCAATGGGTTTGTCAGTAGATACTCCTTTAACCCCAGCTTCTGCACAACCGATTACGGATTCCTTCATCCATTTTGTCGGAGTTACCACTACTCCTATATCTGGAACGATTTCTTTAAGTAAAGATTCTGAATCAGGATATAGGTGTTTTACCCCAAATCTTTCTCCTACTGCCTTTCGCCTTTCTGGGTTAAATTCAGCTATTGCTACGATTTCAGTATCAGGATAAGTTGAATAAGCTGTAGCATAATGTTGTCCTAAACGACCACACCCTATGATTGCTACTTTATGTTTTGATTTTGTCATTTGGGCGCATGTACCTTCAAGATATAATTTACAATTTAGAAAATCCTAAATCAAAAAGGTCTTGCATTCAATAACGTAGCGCAAATAAGAAACAAATTTTCTTCAATAATGCAACAATGTTTGGTTACACCTAAGACTTACTCGTACCGTAATGCTTCTATAGGATGTAGATTTGCTGCTCTTGCAGCTGGATATATGCCGAAAAACAGACCTATCAATACTGCAACACCGATTGCTAATCCTGTTATATCTAAGCTGATAGCAGTATTGAAAACTTGCCCGCCAAACGTTTTACCATCTAGAATACTAGCTGTTCCTAAACCAATAATTGCTCCTGCTATTCCTCCAGTAAAGCATAGTAATATTGCCTCCAAAACGAATTGCATCATGATATCTCGCCATTTCGCTCCCATCGCTTTTCTTATTCCGATTTCTCTTGTTCTTTCTGTAACAGATACCAGCATAACATTCATTATCCCTATTCCTCCTACTATCAGGGATATTCCTGCTATAGCAGCTAAAAATATTACGAAAGTTACTGTGCTGTCTTCCAATATATCAATTGTTTCCTGTTGGCTAGTGATTTGGAAATCATCTTCGCCGACTATCCTGTGTCGCATGCGTAATACAGTAGCTATTTGCTGAACGGCATCGTCCATCTCGTCAAGATCATTGATTTCTACGTTAATACTTCCTACAGAAATTTGCCCTTGGGTTGTTTTTTGTGACTGTAATTCATAGAAAGCTGTTGAAATTGGGATAAAAGCTGAATTATCCGTGTTAATCAATCGTCCTTCCCCTTTTTCTTTTAATATCCCGGTCACTTGAAATTCAATTCCGTTGATTCTTACTGTTTGACCAACTGAATCTCTAAATCCAAACAAGGTTGCTGAAAGTTGATTTCCTAATATTACTGAATTAGATCTGTTGATAACTTGTCCCGAAGTAATAAATGTGCCTGTAGACATTTCAAGATTTCGGACATGAATATATTCTGGAGTTACTCCAAACATTGATGCAGCAGTAGTATATTTACCTGCTACAATTCGCGCAAACCCATTAACTTCTGGAGCAACTAGTTTGACAGAAGGAGCTATGATTGG